>CACZPJ010000047.1 GCA_902782995.1 uncultured Lachnospiraceae bacterium
GGAGAGTATGTGCTTGATCTGTGTGCTGCACCGGGTGGAAAAAGTACGCAGATCGCAGCACAGATGCAGGGCAAGGGAATCTTGATCAGCAATGAGATCCATCCTGCCCGGGCAAAGATCTTATCCGAGAATATGGAACGTATGGGTGTAAAAAATGCGATCGTAACAAATGAGACACCGGAGCATCTAAGTGAAGTGTTCCCGGAATATTTTGACCGGATCATGGTCGATGCACCCTGCTCCGGAGAAGGGATGTTCCGCAAAAATGAAGATGCAGTCAGTGAGTGGAGCTTAGAAAATGTAGCAGTCTGTGCAAAAAGACAGGACGGCATCTTAGACTGTGCGGCAGATATGTTAAAGGCAGGCGGGCGGATCGTCTATTCCACCTGTACCTTTGCGCCGGAGGAGAATGAGGGAACGATCAGCCGGTTTTTAAAGCGTCATCCGGAATTTGTAATCGAACCGGTAAAAAGGACAGACGGAATGTCGGAGGGACGCGCGGACTGGATGGAAGAACCGGCAGACGGCTTAGAGCATACGATCCGTCTTTTCCCGCATCATCTGCATGGTGAGGGACATTATCTTGCCGTACTAAAAAAGGACGGCAATCCGGATACTGACTTCCGGGCAGGTGCGAGAACTGGATATGAAAAGGGAATTGATCCGAAGGAATACAAAGAGTTTACCGCATTTTGTGAGGAAACACTTCGTAACTGGGAGAAACGGACGATCATCCGGTTTGGCGAACAGCTATACGAACTTCCGGAGAATGCGCCTGCCTTAAAGGGGCTTAAGGTGTTAAGACCGGGGCTGCACCTTGGAACATTTAAGAAGAATCGTTTTGAACCATCGCATGCGCTGGCACTTGCATTATGTCCCGAAAATGTGTATCATACAGTTAATCTGTCGTCGAAGGAGAAGACGATTGCAGATTATATCAACGGTCAGACATTTTCCCATGAGGGAGACAAGGGATGGTATCTGATCACCGTGGATGGGTACAGCACCGGCTGGGGCAAGTTGGCAGGCGGTACGATGAAGAACCATTATCCAAAGGGATTAAGGCATATGATATAGATATAGGTGATCACAGTACAGCATGACAGGTACATGCAAATCCAACAGAAGAGAGGAAAAGTAATGAAGGATTACAAACTGGATGAGATCAGATATCTACGTGTTTATGGAAGAAATGATGGAACACTGTCACCATGTACACTTTTTTGGACAGGCAGTGGGATTGAGATGAATGTAAAAGCCAAAGAGCTGTGGATCGAAGTGGAAGCAGATTACTCCGACTATGAGCCATGGATCAGTATTGCCGTGGATGGAGCAGTGGTCGCAAGACAGATGTTAGTCAAGGGAAGATACTGGATTCCGGTACTGCGTATGATGGATCGCGACACGATGCGCAATGTCCGTATCCTGCGTGAGGTACAGGCAATGAGCGGAGATGCAGACTGCATGTTAAGAATCCATGGTGTGAGGATTGATGGAGAGTTTGTCCCATTAGAGGAAAAAGCAGGGAAGATCGAATTTATCGGGGACAGTCTTACCTCCGGTGAGGGAACGATCGGTGCAGTCGGAGAACTGAACTGGAATTCAATGGTATTTAGTGCGGTCAATGGTTATGCGGTTCAAACAGCGGATGCGTTAAACCTTGACTTTCATGTGATCTCACAGAGCGGCTGGGGCGTTTTATCAAGCTGGGACGGCGATCCGTCCTGTAGTCTGCCACAGTACTATGAACAGGTCTGCGGACTTTTAAAGGGAGAGCGCAACAAACAGCTTGGAGCGGATCAGCCGTATGACTTTGCGGGCTGGCAGCCGGAAGTAGTTGTGATCGCACTTGGTACGAATGACGCATCTGCCTTTGAACAGCCTGCGCAGTATACAGATGGGACAACAGGTGAGCTGTTTGATCAGAAGAAGAATGCAGACGGAACCTTTGAGGAAGCTTCTAAGCAGCGTCTGATGGATGCCATGGAAGCATTCTTAGTTAAGATCCGTAAGAATAACCCGAAGGCACAGATGATCTGGATCTATAATATGATGGTATCAGATGTGAATGAGGTTGTCACAGATGTAGTAGAAGCTTATAAGGAAAAAACGGGCGATACCAGAGTCTCGGCATTAAAGCTTCCGATCGTAACCCAAGAGACAACCGGATCAAGAGAGCATCCGGGCGTAGAGGCACATAAGCAGAATGCGAAGGTGTTAGTCAAAGAATTAGAGCAGTATTACAAATAGTACATAAAGATTTTCCACATGTAAATGTTGGATAGTATTTTGACTGGTATGGGCTGTACGACAGACGATAGCGGAACTCGTTTGAATTGCTAATTTATTAGATGTGGATTTTAGACTCGTATGATTATTTATGTTCATTCGACAGATGTACAATCCTGCCGTGGTGGCCGCCTGTGTCACACACTCGATTTATGACGTGTCGTGTGGGAGTTACATGCCGTTCGACAGCGAAAGGTTGCGCGGGCGCGGCTCGTTCAAGCTCGTTATCTATCGGTTATCAAAAAATAAAATGCGCGTTTGACGCGCCCGTGCATGATAAACTTAGCTGGAGACGGCATTTACTCCCACTAGACTAAGGATTCCTGAGAGCGTGTGCCACAGACGTACACCACGACGCGATTGTGCATCTGGCGAATGTACACAAACTTCGAGTCTAAAATCCACATCTAATAAATTCACGCAATTCCAACGAAAAGTTCCACTATCATCCGTCGCACAGCCCATACTATATGCAATAGGATCTACCACTTTATATGTGGAAAATTTTAGCAGGACAATAAAAAACAGTAGGTATGGAAATCCATACCTACTGTTTTTTATACGATATGTTTCTTGATCGCTTCGAAGCTCTCTTTGCTGATCACATGTTCCATCTTACATGCATCCTCTGCCGCAATCTTCGGATCGACACCCAGCCGCTCTAACCAAGAGGTCAGCATCTCGTGCCTCTCGTAGATCATCTCGGCAATCTCTTTGCCGGAATCCGTTAAATAGATAAAACCGGCATCCGTTACTGTGATATGTCCATTGTTCCGTAGATTCTTCATGGCAACACTGACGCTTGACTTCTTAAATCCCATCTCATTCGCAATATCGACGGAACGTACGACCGGAAGCTGTTTGCTTAAGATCAGTATTGTTTCCAGATAATCTTCTGCAGATTCATTTTTATGCATAAGGAAAACTCCCCCTTTTTCAAAATAAATATATAGACTTATTGCACTTATCATAGCATATTTGGGCAGGGATAGCAAACAAAACACCCAAAAAACAAGGTGAGAAAAATAAATCAAAAAAACTATTGACAAATGGCTCTGAATTAGTTAAGATAAACGCGAGTTAGAGAGAACTAACACGTGCAGCGAGGAGAGGATATGAGCAAGGAAACATTTCAGCTTCTTCAGCGGATGGACATGGCGAAAGTGGATGTGCAGCTTGCACTCCAGTGCGCACCGGTACTTGCAGGACTTAAGGTGTCGAATCTGTTTACCGTGATCTACGGCGAACAGGGTATGGATCTGCAGGGGGCGTTAGCCGGAACCGGAATTTCCGTCAGCCTGTTAAGCGATTGGAATCGCAGGTATACATATCTGCTTTTTCGGAGAGAGTTATTAATAGAGTATCTGAGATGTCCGGCTGTGAAGGAACAGTTACAGGCATACGGATATGATGGTATGGAACTTGATGAGCAGTTGGCATTGCTCAGAGAGCGGTATCAGAAGTACCAGGAGAGGAAGGAAGGATTCCCGCATGAGCTTGGATACTTCTTAGGATATCCGCCGGAGGACGTTATGGGATTTATCCGTCACAACGGAGAAAATTATAAGTGTATGGGTTACTGGAAAGTATATAGCAGACCGACAGAAAAACAGCAGATCTTTGCAGCATATGACAAGGCAAAGGAAGAAGCGATCCGCTTCGTATCTGCAGGAAATAGTATTGCGAATTTGCTCGCAGTTTAATATGAAAGGAGAAATAAAATGAGCAGCATTCAGATTGTTTATTGGTCACAGACAGGTAACACGGAAGCAATGGCAAATGCGATTGCAGAGGGTGTCAAAGAGGCAGGAAAGGAAGCGGTAGTGCTTCCGGTAAGTGCAGCATCCGCTGTCGAACTTGCTTCTGGAAATGTGATGGCACTTGGCTGTCCTGCAATGGGAGCCGAGGTATTAGAAGAAGGCGAGATGGAACCATTTGTTGAGGAACTTGAGACAATGGTATCCGGTAAAAATATAGCACTGTTTGGCTCCTATGGATGGGGCGATGGACAGTGGATGAGAGACTGGGAGGATCGTATGAATTCTGCCGGTGCCAAGATTGTAGGCGGAGAGGGATTGATCTGTATGGAAATACCGGATGAGTCCGTATTGGCAGAATGCCGCAGTCTTGGAAAACAATTAGCTTCCTTATAAAATAAAATAATATACCAACAAAGACTTTGTCGACTTGTAGATTACCCGGCCACTGACCGGGTTTTTCTACGTCCCAAAAGCCGTGTGAAAAATGTGTAGAAAAAAGTTAGTGATAATATCTATCGGTTAGTTAAAACTTCACAAAGTTAGAAAATTGACGAAAAATTAATTGACAACAAAGAAAAGTTAGAATATACTAACTACGAAAAAAGAAATTTACACAATAGTTACATATATGGAAGGAGTAATGACTATGCCTTTAACAATGGCTGCAATAGGTGATACTGCGACAATTCGCAAGATCAGTGGAAAAGATGAAACAAGACGTTTTTTAGAGAATCTCGGATTTGTGGCAGGAACTGTCGTTACAATCATCTCCAGAGTTGGTGAGAACGTGATCGTAAGCATTAAGGATTCAAGAGTAGCGATCGACAGCAATCTTGCAAAGAAGATTTTGATTTAGTTAATATGCAGTATTTTACTGCTTATAATATTAGGAAGGAGACAAGAAAATGACGTTACGTGAAGCAAAATGCGGAACAACAGTAAAGGTAACCAAGCTCAATGGAAGTGGTGCTTTAAAAAGAAGAATCATGGACATGGGAATTACGAAGGGCAGCGAGATTTATGTCCGTAAGGTAGCTCCGCTTGGTGATCCGGTTGAGATCACAATCCGTGGATACGAATTGACACTTCGTAAAGCAGATGCAGAAATCGTAGAGATTGCGTAAGTGTTTGCGGCAGAAACTGCTGCTTTTTTTTCACACTACGGTTAGCGAGAACTAATCACAAGTAATGTGAACGAAATTAAGGTAGACATAAAAACAGGAGGAAATGAAAATGTCAGTAACAATCGCCCTTGCGGGTAATCCAAACTGCGGAAAAACAACGTTGTTTAATGCTCTGACTGGTGCAAAACAGTATGTAGGTAACTGGCCGGGTGTAACCGTAGAGAAAAAGGAAGGTAAATTAAAGGGAAATAAGGATGTTATCGTAACAGACTTACCGGGTATTTATTCCTTATCTCCATATACCTTAGAGGAGGTAGTCAGCCGTGATTACCTTTTAAAAGAGAGACCGGATGTAATCGTCAATCTGGTAGATGGAACAAACATTGAACGTAACCTGTATCTGACTACACAGTTAAGAGAGATCGGTATTCCGGTTGTCATCGCTTTAAACATGATGGATCTGGTAGAGAAGAAGGGTGACAAGATCGATGTTGCAAAGCTTTCTGCTGAGTTAGGCTGTGAGATCGTTGAGATCTCCGCACTGAAGAACAAAGGAATCGATAAGCTGATGAAGAAAGCAATCGATACCGCTTATGGTTCAAAGCAGGCAGAGAGTACAGAGACTTTTGCGGCAGACATCGAAGAAGCAATCGCTAAGGTTACAGACTTACTTCCAAAGTCAGTTCCGGTTGTACAGCGTAGATGGTATGCAGTAAAACTGTTTGAGAAGGATGAAAAGATCCTTGAGCAGGTAAAACTTTCCGCAGACAATAAGGCAGCATTAGATCAGATCGTAGAGGAAGCAGAATCAAAATACGATGATGATACAGAGAGTATTATCACAGACCAGAGATATACACTGATCCAGAAGGTCATTGCAAAGTCAGTAAAGAAGGCTGGCGAGAAGTTAAGCACTTCCGACAAGATCGACCGTATCGTAACAAACAGATGGCTGGGAATCCCAATCTTCCTTGGCGTTATGTGGCTGGTATATTTCCTTTCCGTAACAACCATGGGTGGTTTCTTAACAGACTTCACAAACGACACATTATTTGGTGAGTGGATTCAGCCGGCAGTCAGCAGCCTGTTAGAAAATGCTGGTGCTTCTGAAGTATTAGTAAGCTTAGTTGTTGATGGTATCATCGGTGGTATCGGTGCTGTACTTGGATTTGCACCACAGATGGTTGTATTATTCTTCTTCTTATCACTGTTAGAAGATTGTGGTTATATGGTACGAATTGCATTCGTTATGGACCGTATCTTCCGTAAGTTCGGATTATCCGGTAAGAGCTTTATCCCACTTCTGATCTCTTCAGGATGTGGTATTCCTGGTATCATGTCAACAAAGACAATCGAAAACGACAATGACCGTCGTCTTACGATCATGACATGTACCAACATTCCATGTGGTGCGAAGTTACCAATCATCGCATTAGTTGCAGGTGTTTTATTTGGTAACAACGGAAACCTTGCACTTGGAATGTACTTCATGGGTATTGCGGCTGTACTTGTAACAGCGATCATGTTAAAGAAAACAAAGCCATTCCATGGCGAGGCAGCTCCATTCGTAATGGAACTTCCGGCATACCATATCCCATCTTTCAAGGGTGTATGGATCCATGTTTGGGAAAGAATCAAAGGCTTCTTAATCAAAGCCGGAACAATTCTTTTCATCGCATGTGCAGTAATGTGGTTCTTAGGAAGCTTTGGATTTGCTGATGGAAGCTTCGGATTAGTTGATTCTGAAGATTGCTTACTTGCATCCATTGGTGGATTTATCGCTCCACTCTTTGCTCCACTTGGATTCGGCAACTGGAGAGCTGTAGCAGCTTCCTTATCCGGATTCACAGCAAAGGAAAGTATCGTAACAACAATCGGTGTATTAAGTGGTGTTGGTGAACTTGCTGAGACAGACAGCTCCTTATGGGCAGCTACATCTGTTATGATCCCTACCGGACTTGCAGCAGTTTCTTTCCTGATCTTCAACTTATTAGATTCTCCTTGTCTTGCAGCTATTTCTACAATGGCAAAAGAGATGAATGACAAGAAGTGGACAGCATTTGCACTGATTTATCAGAACGTATTTGCTTACCTGGTTACATTAATGGTATATCAGTTCGGTAACTGGTTTATCAATGGAGTATTCGGTGTAGGAACCGTTGTATCGATCGTAGTATTTATCGTTATGATGTACTTCTTATTCCGTCCTGACCCATATAAGAACCAGAGCTTTGAAGTACGTCGTTCTGTGGCAGAATAAAACTGCCGTAGTAAGACAGGTCATACATACCTGTAGAATGGAGAAGTATTATGATTGATATTTTGATCGTGGCGTTACTGGTTGTATTACTGGGACTTGACCTCAGGTATATTCTTCGCAAGATGAAGCGCAAGGAATGTATTGGATGTGGAGGCTGTAGTGGAAACTGCGCACACTGTCATGGTGGATGCGAGCCACACGCAGCAAAGACAGCAAAGTAAAACATAAGAAGTAAGAGGAAACGTATATGGCAGCAAATATCATTATAATCGTAATTATCGCAATTATTGCAGTAATCGCAATTCGAAGTACAAGAAAGCATATGAGAGGCGAAGGGAGCTGCTGCGGCGGTGGCGGCGGCGGAACCCTGAGGCCGGAGAAAAAGGTATTGGCAAAGGAAGCAATCGGTACAGCTACCCTTAAGATCAGTGGCATGACCTGTGAAAACTGTGAAAACAGATTATGGCGTGCCTTAGATCGTATGGATGATGTTGCAGTAACGGACATCAGCCACCGGAAGGGAACAGCAACCATTGCATACTCTGCGGATATACCAAGGGAAAATCTTGAAGATGTAATCAGTCAGGCAGGTTATACATTGACAGAGGTTGAGTAGATGGAAAAAGACATAATTATCCAAAAATTAAAAGAATGCGGGTGCAGGATCACCAAGCAGCGGCTGGTACTTTTAGATGTGATTTTGGAAGGCGAATGCACGAGCTGTAAGGAGATCTATTATAAGGCATCGAAGTTAGACGAGAACATAGGAACAGCAACCGTATATCGAATGATTAATACCTTAGAGGAGATCGGCGCGATCGATCGTAAGAACATGTACCGGATCTGCTGCAACGAGCAGTGTGATATGAGGGATGCATGTACATGTACGATTGAGTTAGAGGATGATACCAAGTATCATCTGTCTGCTGGAAAGTGGAACCGCGTCTTAGAAGAGGGACTGCGTGCATGCGGCTATCAGGCAGATCACAAGATCAGAAGCGTGACCGTAGATCCATCTGCTTCGGATCACAAGCTAAGATATAATTATGGATAGCGAACAGACAAATGTAAAGATGAGTATATATAAGGAAGCTTATATGTACTCATCTTTTGCTGTATAGGAAATTGCAAAAAAGTGTTCCGAAAAAAGTTCTTGACTTAAACAAAACTTTATGCTGTACAATAAACCTCAGGAAGACAAGTTTTAGTTGGAAGGGAGAAACAGCATGTTTGATGAAGTAAAGAAGAATTTTGGTTTTGGATGTATGAGACTTCCGATGATGGAGAATGGAACGGATGTCGATCTTGCAGAGACAACGAAGATGGTCGATACCTTTTTAGAGCAGGGCTTCAACTATTTTGATACTGCACATGGATATCTGGATGGAAAAAGTGAGCTTGCATTGAAGGAATGTTTAACCAGCAGACATAAGAGAGAAGAATACATTCTGACGAATAAGCTGACAATGCCATATTTTAACAAGCAGGAGGATATCCGCCCGTTTTTCGAAAGTCAGCTAGAGGCGTGTGGTGTCAGTTACTTTGACTTTTATCTGATGCATGCCCAGTCGAAGGATATTTTTGCACATTTTAAAAAGTGCCATGCATATGAGACAGCCTTAGAGTTAAAGGAAGAGGGAAAGATCCGGCACTTTGGAATCTCCTTCCATGATAAGGCAGAAGTGTTAGAGGAGATCTTAAAGGAGTATCCGCAGATCGAGGTGGTACAGATCCAGTTCAATTATGTAGATTATGAAGATCCTGCAGTTCAGAGCAGAAAGTGCTATGAGGTCTGCCGCAAGTATAACAAACCGGTCATCATCATGGAGCCTGTCAAGGGTGGTAATCTGGTGAATCTTCCGGAAGATGCGAAGAAGATCTTAGATGATTTAAACGGCGGAAGCACAGCAAGCTATGCAGTCCGTTTTGCAGCAAGCTTCGACGGAGTAAGAATGGTACTTTCCGGTATGAGTAACCTTGAGCAGATGAAAGATAATCTAAGCTACATGAAGGAGTTTCAGCCATTAGATGATAAGGAGATGGCAGCAGTAAAGGCAGTTTCGGATGTCTTCCATTCGAAGCATATGATCCCTTGTACGGCATGCCGTTACTGCATTGCAGGCTGTCCGAAGCATATTTCGATCCCGGATCTGTTTGCCTGCATGAATGCAAAGACCGTATTCCATGACTGGAATGCAGACTATTACTATGGTCAGGTACATACTGTCCACAATGGAAAGGCAAGTGCCTGTATCCGCTGTGGCAAGTGTGAAAAGGTCTGCCCACAGCATTTAAAGATTCGTGAACTGTTAAAGGATGTTGCCAAGGAATTCGAAAAATAAAAACAGATTTATGTGAAAAAGCAGTTGACAAAGTCAACTGCTTGATTTATCATGAACATATGAACAGATGCTCATATGTTCATAGAGATAGAAAGTGGGTGAAAAAATGGCATTACATGATGTAGAGCACTGTGACGCCTGTCAGGTTCATAAGGATGTGGTATCGGCAGTGAATGCAAGAATGCCGGAAGAAGATGAGTTATATGATCTGGCAGAACTGTTTAAGGTTTTTGGAGATTCGACCCGAATCCGTATTCTGTTTGTGCTCTTTGAATCCGAGATGTGTGTATGTGATCTCGCAGAGGCACTTCAGATGACACAGTCAGCGATCTCCCATCAGCTTAGGATTTTAAAGCAGGCGAAGCTTGTGAATAACAGGCGGGAAGGCAAGACCGTGATCTATTCACTGGCAGATGGTCATGTAAGAACGATTATCGCCCAGGGTAGAGAGCATATCGAAGAGTAGACAAAGCGTAAAAGTAAAAGGAGTAAAAGGCTATGAAGAAAAAATTCAAATTACAGGATCTTGATTGTGCAAACTGTGCAGCAAAAATGGAAGAGGCAATTAAAAAAATCCCGGGTGTCAACGATGCAAGTGTAAGTTTTATGACACAGAAATTAATGTTAGATGCAGCAGATGACCGTTTTGATGAGATCTTAAAACAGGTGCAGGATACCTGTGCAAAGGTAGAGCCGGACTGCAAGATCTTAGTGTAAAAAAACAGCACAGAAATGGAGTTCAGTGTGAAAAGCAAGACTTTTCACACACAAGATTTGTGCTTACGCACAAACTTGAGATGTGCAAAAAGAAGCACAGAAATGGAGTATAAAATGACAAAAAAGCAGAAAAAAACATTGGGTCGTATTCTGATCGCACTGGTACTGTTTCTGATCTTGTTTTTCTGTGAACATACGGGCAGGCTTGAGCCGTTAGATGGAACATGGTATCTGTTTTTGATCTATCTGATCCCTTATCTGGTAATTGGATACGACATTATATGGAAGGCTGCAAGAAATATCAGCCATGGTCAGGTCTTTGATGAGAACTTTTTGATGATGATCGCAACCTTTGGTGCATTTGGCGTAAAGGAATATTCCGAGGCAGTTGCAGTTATGCTGTTTTATCAGGTCGGAGAATTGTTTCAGAGCTATGCAGTCGGAAAGTCCCGTCAGTCCATATCCGATATGATGGATATCTGTCCGGAGTATGCGAATATCGAAGTAGATGGCAAGCTGACCCAGGTAGATCCGGATGACGTAGAAGTAGACAGCGTGATCGTGATCAAGCCGGGAGAACGTGTACCACTCGACGGTGTGGTTTTAGAAGGAGAGTCCTTAATCGATACCGCAGCCCTGACCGGAGAGTCAGTTCCTAGAAAGGCAGCAGCAGGTGATGAGATCATCAGCGGATGCGTCAATGGAAGCGGAACACTTAAGGTACGTGTAACGAAGGAGTTCGAGGATTCCACAGTTGCAAAGATCTTAGAGCTGGTAGAGAATGCAAGCTCGAAGAAGGCAAAGGTCGAGAACTTTATTACAAGATTTGCAAAATATTATACGCCGGTTGTAACGATCGCAGCAGTTTTACTTGCAATCCTGCCACCGCTTGTTACCGGTGGAAACTGGGGCGAATGGATTCAGAGAGCATGTATTTTCCTTGTAATCTCCTGCCCGTGTGCACTTGTAATCTCTGTACCGCTTGGTTTCTTCGGAGGAATTGGCGCAGCATCTAAGATTGGTGTTCTGGTAAAGGGAAGCAACTACTTAGAGGCTGTTTCCGAGATGACCACGATCGTATTTGATAAGACCGGAACCTTAACAAAGGGCGAATTCCGTGTGACAGAGCTTTGGGAAGATCAGGTCAGCAGGGAAGAACTCTTAGAGCTGGCAGCACTTGGCGAAGGCTATTCAACACATCCGATCGCAGGATCGATCCGTGAGGCTTATGGAAAGGATCTCGATCTGACGCGTGTGACCGATACCGAGGAAGTTGCCGGACACGGTATCCATGCAAGCATTGATGGACGTGAGGTATTCATCGGCAATGAGAAGCTGATGAAGGCAAAGCAGATCGCATATACCCCATGTAAGAGTGCCGGAACGGTTGTCTATGTTGCCTGTGATGGAAGCTTTGCCGGAACGATCGTTATCTCAGATACGGTAAAAGAGGGTGCAAAAGAGGCACTTGCAAGCATGAAGCAGGTAGGTGTGAAAAAGACGGTTATGCTGACCGGTGACAGAACACAGGCAGCAGAAGCAGTTGCAAAAGAGCTTGGTGTGGACGAATTCCATGCAGAGCTGCTTCCGGGCGATAAGGTAACACAGGTCGAAGAACTCTTAAAGCATCAGACCGGTAAGGAGAAGCTTGCATTCGTCGGAGATGGAATCAACGATGCACCGGTACTGACAAGAGCTGACATTGGTATTGCCATGGGTAGCATGGGATCTGATGCAGCGATCGAGGCAGCCGATGTGGTACTGATGGATGATGATGTCAGAAAGATCGCATCGATCGTGAAGATCGCAAGAAAGACACTTCGGATCGTAAGGGAGAATATCGTATTCGCCTTAGCCGTCAAGGCACTGGTACTGATCCTTGGTGCACTTGGACTTGCGAATATGTGGGAAGCAGTATTTGCGGATGTCGGAGTATCCGTGATCGCAATCTTGAATTCCATGCGTGCATTAAAGACGAAATAAACAAAAATGCCGGGTAATGAGAAAAATTCTCAAACCCGGCATTTTGCTGGCTTTCATAAAAATATGTAGTATAATGGGCAATGGATTTTATGGGGATGTACAGATAGGAGTATTCATGAGAGAACAGAATCAGAAAATAGATTATCACGAGATTATCGAATGTATTACCTGTGCGTTGGATGCAAAAGACCCGTATACTGCCGGACACTCGAAGCGTGTCAGTGATATGGCACTGGTGATCTGTCAGTTGATCGGTCTGAAAAAGGAAGACATAGAAAAGATACACATTGCAGCACATCTGCATGACATCGGCAAGATCGGAGTGCCGGATGCGGTGCTCAACAAGACCACGAGGTTAGATGACAAAGAGTGGGAACAGATGAAAAAACATCCTGCGATCGGAGCGGATATCTTAAGTAAGTCACAGCACTTAAGTGAACTGAAAAATATTGTACTCTGCCACCATGAGCGGTTTGACGGGACAGGTTATCCACTCGGACTAAAAGGGGAAAAGATACCGGTTGGTGCAAGGATCATCGCGATCTGTGATTCCATTGATGCGATGACATCGAACCGGAGCTACCGGCAGGCGCATGATTTTGATTTCTGTTACCATGAAATCGAAAAGAATCTGAATAAAATGTATGATCCGGTGATCGGAAGATATGTACTGGCACACTGGGACGAGGTTACCTCTCCGGTGTGTCATCCGCAGTCGGCATAAGACAGGCACTCCTGTATTTCACCTGCATAGTATAGATGCAAGTGGAACTACAGGAGAGTTTTTTGTGAAAAATATCCGGGAGGGAAGTAACGGGATCGATGTCAGTTATTTACAGCTTGCGTTAAAGCGGGCGGGTTATCCGGTTCGTATTGACGGTATATTCGGATCAGGTACGTGTAAGGCATTGCAGGCATATCTTGGTGAGGATGAAAGCTGTGAAGTAAATGAAGAAGTGTGGGAACAGCTTATGCCATATATTACCGGATCCGTCATGCATACTGTGGAACCGGGGGATAGCTTATGGTCACTTGCCGGAAAGTACCGTACGACCGTTCTAGCGATTGAGACTGCCAATCCACAGGTAAGGGCAGAGGATCTTATGATCGGGACAGAACTTGTGATCCCGCTTGGATTTGAACTGGTTTCTTCCGAGGTGGAGATGTCTTCGGAGTGGAACGCATATATTTTAGAAGGACTTTTGCTGCGCTATCCGTTTTTACATCTGTTTACGGCAGGAGAAAGTGTGATGGGAAAGCCGCTTTATGTGCTTACGATCGGGGAAGGCGGGCGAGAGGTCTTTTACAATGCTGCTTTCCATGCCAACGAATGGATCACAACCCCGGTACTCTTAAAGTTTGCAGAGGAATATGCACATGCCGTGGCAGCGGGGCGGAGAATCGGACAGATTCCGGCAGGACTTTTGTATGAAGCATTTACATTGTATCTGATGCCGATGGTCAATCCGGATGGTGTGGATCTTGTGACCGGGGCATTGATGGACGGAAGTTATTATGAGAATGCGCGCACGATCGCGGCAGACTATCCGGCAATCCCGTTTCCGGATGGCTGGAAGGCAAATATCGAGGGAATCGATCTGAACCTGCAGTTTCCGGCAGGATGGGAACAGGCAAGGGAGAACAAGGAAGCATTAGGCTATGTTTCTCCTGCACCAAGAGACTATGTCGGCAGTGCACCGCTTACTGCCCCGGAGAGTGAAACAGTGTACCGCTTTACGTTACAGCACCATTTTGCGCTGATCCTTGCCTATCATACACAGGGACGCGTGATCTACTGGAAATATCTGGACTATAATCCGACAGATTCATATGAGATCGCACAGTATTTTGCTCGTGTGAGTGGATATGCGGTGGAAGAGACACCATCTGCTTCCGGGTATGCGGGCTACAAGGACTGGTTTATCTTAAATTATAATCTTCCAGGCTATACGATAGAAGCAGGAGAAGGGGAGAATCCACTGCCATTGTCCCAGTTTGATACGATCTATGCGGCAAATCTGGGAATTCTGGTTGGAGGTATGTGGAAATTATTAGAAGAAGCGCAGAATCTATAGATAAAATGAATAGAACAGAACGATTTCGCATAAAAAACACCAATTTCGAAATATGGTTGAAAAAGGAAAATAGAGATATTACAATACAATCAGATAATAAGGTATAGATATAATCAGAGAGAATGGTGTCCCGATATCAGGGAAATGGTGGTTACTATGAAGGAAAAAGGCTGCATTTTAGTAGTAGATGATGAAGAGGTAAATCGAAGAGTATTAAGGAAGATCCTAGAGAGCGAATATCAGGTCGTAGAGGCAGAGGATGGCGAATCGGCACTGGAGTATCTGCTTGAGAAGGATCATATGGTAGAGGCAATTATATTAGATATTATTATGCCGAAGATGGATGGATATGCTTTCTTAGAGCAGTACAGACAGTCCGATGCATTATCGAATATTCCGGTTATCGTATCAACTGGGGACGAGACGACCGAGAATGAGGTGAAGTGCTTCGAACTTGGTGCATGGGATTTCGTGAAGAAGCCGTTTAATACAGATATTATCCGTTTCCGTATTAAGAATGCAATCGAACGGAGCCATCTGCATGTACTGCAGGAGATGCGTTACAGGGAACAGTACGATGTCTTAACCGGATTATATAAGAAGGAAAAGTTCATCCATGAGGCGAATAAGCTGCTTAAGAAGCATCCGGATACGAATTTTGCCATTATCCGGTTAGATATTTACAAGTTCCAGCTTTTTAATGCCTTTTATGGAAGAAAGCAGGGCGATAAGCTTCTGGTATTTATGGCGGAGTTGGTGAAGAGATGCTTCCAGGAAGCAAAGTATCTGATCTGCTGTCGTGAGGAAGCAGATGTATTCGACTGCTGTGTCAGTGAGGTTGACCGGAACGTCTTATTAGAATGTTTTTCACAGGCACGTAGTCTGTTAAGCAAGTATAAGAGAGATTACGATATTGTACCGGTGTTTGGTATTTATATCGTTGACAATAAGAATATCACGGTAAATGAGATGGTTGACCGTGCGAAGCTTGCTTCGAAGGAATGTAAGGGCAATTACATGAAGAATTATGCGTTCTATGAGGATGATTTAGAGCGTGACATCGTGAAGGAACAGACCATCGTTAACAATATGAATTCGGCACTGGAGAAGGAAGAATTTGTATTGTATCTGCAGCCGAAGTATGATCTTAGAACGAATCAGATCGATGGTGCAGAGGTATTAGTACGCTGGCTTGATCCGCAAAAGGGAATGATCTCACCGGGAGAATTTATACCGGTATTTGAGCGGAACGGCTTTATTATGAAGCTGGATTATTATGTCTGGGAGCATTCCTGTATGCTGTTACGCCGCTGGCTGGATGAGGGACGTAAGCCGTATCCGATTTCTGTTAATATTTCCAGAGTCAGCCTGTATAATCCGAATCTGGTGGAGATCATCTGCGGACTGGTGGAGAAGTACAGAATCGAGCCTGCTTTGTTACAGTTAGAGCTGACAGAGAGTGCCTATACGAGTAACCCGGTTGCAATCAAGGAAGCAATGGGACGGTTGCGGGAGCATGGATTTGCGATCCTGATGGATGACTTTGGAAGCGGATATTCTTCCTTAAATGTCCTGAAGGATATTGTGGTAGATATTTTAAAGATCGATATGAAGTTCATGTCTGACTGTGATATGCCGGGCAGAAGTGAGAATATTTTAGCATCGGTTGTCCGTATGGCGAAGTGGCTGAACATGCCGGTCGTTGCAGAAGGCGTGGAGAAGGAAGAACAGGTTTCCTTCTTAAAGAGTATCGGCTGCGAGTATGTGCAGGGATATTATTTTGCAAGACCGATGCCGGTGAAGGATTATGAGGATCTTGCGTTTGGTGACAGCGAGTTCCATAAGGACAGCACGAAAAATGATGGCGTGAGCAAAGATAATCTCTGGACGTCTACGTCCCAGATGGAGATCTTATTCTCGAATATCTTACAGGCAGTTGCGGTATACGAATATGATGAGAACCAGATCGATGTGATCCGTGTCAATAATGCGTACTTTGATCTGTTTGGTTACCGGGATTTAAACAGCAGTCATGAAAGTGTCGTTGAATGTGCGGAAGAATCCTATCGTGAGAAGCTGCGGGAGGCATTCCATTATGTGGCTGCAACCGAGAATGTAGCGGACTGCGAGTTTGTCAGAGAGTTAGAGTCCGGTAAGAAGATCTGGGTAAGTCTCCGGTTAAAATATATCAATAAGATCGGTAATAAGAGCATTATCTATGGTATCTTTACCGACATCTCCGAGCAGAAGCGGATGGATGAAGAACTCCAGAAGTATCGTGATGCGTTCGATTGCGCAACGAAGGAGGAGCAGACGATACTGATTGTGGATGACCAGGAGATCAACCGTGAGTCCTTACAGAGTATTTTCGAGGATAAGTATCGTGTGCTGACCGCAGAAAATGGCGAGCAGGCATTTGAAGTATTAAAAGAGAATGATTATCAGATTGGTATTATCTTATTAGACATTATGATGCCGGTCATGGATGGTCCGTCTTTCTTAGAGAAGCGCAAGGAGATCCCACAGTTAAAGGATATGCCGGTGATCATTATTACCGCAGATGATTCACCAAAGCAGCAGGTTTATACCTTACAGCTTGGTGCAGATGATTATGTGGTTAAGCCGTTTGTACCTGAGGTTGTGATCCGCAGAGTACAAAATGTCCTGAATTCTGCCGGACACTTTGTGGAATCCATCCGTGGAATACAGGCAGATAATAAGGAACATTAATAGACGTCATATAAGTGGAATTCATTCTTATGAAAAGAGAGAATCCCTTCATCGCGCAGCCGGCAGAGTTCGGCAGACATGGCACTGCGGTCAACCGCAAGATAGTCTGCGAGCTGCTGCCGGTTTAGCGGGATCGTAAAGTCTGCGGACTTTGCAAGTCTGGATTCGTTAGAGAGATAAGAGAGCAGTTTATCACGCGTGGAACGCTTGGTAATATGCTCTATTTTTTTGCTCAGAAGATAGTTCCTGGATGCCATCGCCTGCAGAAGATTCTGGATCAGGCGGTTATGGAAGGTACAGGCAGTCGAGCAGACAGACAGGATCTTGCCAAGCTGTAAAAACAGGATCTCAGAATCGGTGATGGCAGTGACATTCACTTCGAAGATATGATTCGGGCTCATCGCATAAGTCTCCCCGAAAATATCGCCCGGAACGCATTGGGCGATCAGGGTGCTGTTGCCCCAGAAGTCTTCTCTGGTAATGTGCAGTGTGCCATGAAGCACAATGCCGATAGAATCACAGAAGTCACCATAGTGAAGGAGCATGGTATTTTTCAGACTGGTAGTCTTTCTAGCATTTAAGCAGTCGAGCATTTCACGGATCTCTGCTTCACTCATGTTCAAAAACAGGGTAGTTTTCTGTAAGATTTCAATATCGTTTTTTGTAATCTGATTCATACAAACCTCCATTTATCTGATAATATTTTCACCAGATCTTCTATATATAGTAGTGATAATATTTTTCATATGCCTGATTTGTTGTAAATACAACAGAATTGTTGCGGTAAGTGTAATATACTGAGTGCACAAAGTCAAGAAAAAGTGAAGAAAGATCGATCAGACAGACTGCATAAAGAGAAAGACAATGACAGACACTAGATGTGATTGTAATAAAACCAAAGAAACAGGGAGGAATCAGATATGGAAGAAAGAATGAATGTAGTAGGTAACAGTAGAAAAGTGGTAATGATCGGCTGTGGATTTGTCGGATCAGCATCTGCCTTTGCACTGATGCAGAGTGGTCTGTTTTCCGAAATGGTACTGATCGATATGGATCATGACCGTGCCGAAGGAGAGGCAATGGACATCAGTCACGGACTGCCGTTTGCACGTCCGATGAAGATCTATGCCGGTGACTATGACGATATTTCGGATGCATCGATCATCATTATTACAGCAGGGGCAAACCAGAAGCCGGATGAGACAAGACTTGATCTGGTGCAGAAGAATACTGCGATCATGCGCTCGATCATCCGTGAGATCAAAAGCAGGGACTTCGGCGGAATCCTTCTGATCGTCTCAAACCCGGTGGACATCTTAACCTATGTTGCATTAAAGGAGTCCGGTTACCCGGCAAACCGCGTGATCGGTTCCGGTACGGTACTTGATACCGGAAGATTAAAATACGAAGTCGGACAGCACCTTGGTGTAGACAGCCGCAGCGTCCATGCATTCATTATCGGAGAGCATGGAGACAGCGAGCTTGCTGCATGGAGCAGTGCAACGGTTTCCGGACTGCCGATCAATGATTTCTGCGAGCTGCGCGGACATTTTAACCACGAAGAAGCGACGAAAAAGATCTTTGAGAATGTGAAAAACAGTGCTTATGAGATCATCGAGAAAAAGCGTGCAACCTACTATGGAATCGCAATGGCAGTCAAGCGGATCTGCGAGGCGATCGTGCGTGACGAGGAATCCATTCTTCCAATCTCCAGTTATATGAATGGCGAGTATGGCTTAGAGGATGTTGTGCTCAGCATGCCGGCAGTTGTCGGGGCAAATGGCGTGGAGAAAGTAATCCCTGTTCCGCTCAGCGACGAGGAACTGGGAAGACTTCAGGAATCGGCAGAAACATTAAAAAACATTGCCAAAACAATCGAATAAAATGGGATGAGATATTTTCTCACAGAAAGATTGTACAAAATGAAGTCCAAGCCTTGCATTTAAAAAAAAATTGTATACAATAAGAATCGATAAAAGAATAAAAACAGAAAAGACAGGAGATAATGATATGTTTGGGTTTGGACAACTGATCAATATTTTAAAAAAAGATCCGAAGAAGATCGTATTTACAGAAGGAAATGATCCTCGTATTTTAGAGGCTGCTTCCAGACTTTTAGCAAGTAATTTCTTACATCCGATTCTGGTAGGAGATCCGGATGAGATCGCTGCAGTAGCAGAAGACAGTGGCTTTAATATCCGTGGTGCGGAGATTATTGATCCAAAACACTATGATAGATTTGACGAGATGGTAGATCTGTTTTGTGAGTTAAGAAAGAAAAAGGGTGTTACACCGGAGCAGGCAAGAGGAATCCTCTCACAGGCAAACTACTTTGGAACGATGTTAGTAAAAATGGGCGTTGCAGATTCTCTGTTAGGAGGAGCTACTTATTCAACCGCAGATACGGTTCGTCCGGCATTACAGTTAATTAAGACAAAACCGGGAAACAGCATCGTATCTTCCTGCTTCATTCTGGTTCGTCCTTCTGCAACAGGTGAGAACGAAGTCTTAGCAATGGGTGACTGTGCAATCAACATCCATCCGACAGAGGATGAGTTAGTTGAGATCGCATTAGAGTCTGCTGAGTGTGCAAAGATCTTCGGTGTTGATCCAAAGGTTGCATTCTTAAGCTACTCTACCTTAGGTTCCGGAAAGGGTGAGGATGTAGATAAGATGCGTAATGCAGCAGCAAAGACAAAGGCAAAAGCACCGGAGCTTCCGATCGAAGGCGAGTTACAGTTTGATGCTGCCGTATCTCCAAGAGTTGCACGTACCAAGTGTCCGGAATCAACCGTAGCAGGACATGCCAACACTTTTATTTTCCCGGATATCAACGCAGGAAATATTGGATACAAGATTGCACAGCGTCTTGGTAACTTCGAAGCATACGGACCGATCTTACTTGGACTGAATGCTCCGATCAATGACTTATCCCGTGGATGTAACGCATCAGAAGTATACTCCATGGCGATCATTACCGCAGCACTTGCATAATAGGACAGCAAGCGTTATAAGAAAAAGGATTACAGAGCACAGGAATCTTCGGATTCCTGTGTTTTTTTGACTTATAGGATTTCAGTGCTAAAAGATGCATTATAGATCTTGAAATGAAAAAATGTACAAAATATGTAAAGCAAACTTTTATTTGCGTTTTTAGCTGCGAGTGAAATCCACTGCTTACGAAAACCACAAGTGAAGCCTCTGCTGAACTTGTGTGGTTGCAGTTGGAAGTTAGTTCACGATGAGCGTTGCAAATGTTTGCGGAACATATTTGTACATTTTTTCAATTATAAAATTTGAAAGCATCTTTTAGCATTGGAATTCTATAGTGCAGAATGAAGCAGGCGAGCTTCACGGAGTGGAAGATTATGCCGATTCTTTGACCTTTAGGGTCTGCTGTGGCATAATGGGTACAGATATGAAGCAAGATGAGAGTGTGGAAAACATGGAGAATGGGAAAACAGAACAGATCAAAATATCTGTCCGGAATCTGGTAGAGTTCATCCTGCGCAGCGGGGACATTGACAACCGCCATGGCAGAACGGATACGGTGGCTGCGATGCAGGCGGGAACGAGACTGCATAAGAAGATCCAGCGGAGAATGGGCAGCAGCTATCACGCAGAGGTTCCGTTAAAGCTTGTGATCGAAGAGGAACGGTATCAGCTTGTCGTAGAGGGCAGGGCAGATGGCATTTTCTTAGAAGATGAGGTTACGATTGATGAGATCAAGGGCATCTATATGAGCTTAGATGCATTAAAAGAGCCTGTGACAGAGCATCTGGCACAGGCGAAGTGCTATGCCTATATCTATGGGATACAGCATGATTTAGAGCATATCCATGTGCAGATGACGTATGGGAATCTCGATACGCAGGAACTCAGATACTTTCAGTATGAATACACGATACAGGAACTGACGGAATGGTTCTCAGAGCTGATCTTAGCTTACCGGAAATGGGCAGACTTTTCGTATGACTGGAAGAAGATCAGGCAGCAGTCGATTGCAGGCCTTCCGTTTCCTTTCCCATACCGGAAGGGGCAGAAGGAGCTGGCAGCCGGTGTATACCGCACGATCGCACGCAGGAAAAATCTTTTTATCCAGGCACCGACCGGTGTCGGTAAGACGATCACGACGCTATATCCGGCAGTCAAAGCAGTCGGAGAGAATCTGGGCGATAAGATCTTTTATCTGACGGCAAAGACGATCACCGGAACGGTTGCAAAGGAGACCTTTGATATTCTTGCAGGGGAAGGCTATCAGGCAAAGACGATCCAGATCACGGCAAAGGAGAAGCTTTGTCTGTGTGAGGAGATGGACTGTAATCCGGTGAACTGTCCGTATGCAAAGGGACATTACGATCGTGTAAATGATGCAGTATTTGAATTGTTAAACCGGGAGAATACGTTTACCAGAGAGGTGTTATGGGAGCAGGCAAAAAAGTATCAGGTCTGTCCGTTTGAAATGTGCTTGGATGTGGCTGCCTGGGTGGATAATATCATCTGTGATTACAATTATGTGTTTGATCCGAATGTCTATCTGAAGCGTTTTTTTCAGGAAGGAATCCATGGCGATTATATTTTCCTGGTAGACGAGGCGCATAATTTAGTCGAGCGCGGCAGGGAGATGTACAGTGCGGAACTTTACAAGGAAGATTTCCTTACGATCAAAAAGATTGTAAAGCCTTACAGCAAAAAGTTAGAAACAGAGCTGAACAAGTGCAACAAGATTTTCTTAGATTATAAGCGGGAGTGTGAACGGTACGAGATCTATGATAATGTTGCAGATGTGGTCTTTGCACTGATGCGGTTAGCCGCAGAGCTGGATAAGTTTTTATTAAAGAATTTAGAATTTGCCGGAAAGGATGAGGTCAACGAGTTTTACTTTGCACTGCGGAACTTTTTGAATATCTATGAGCGTGTGGATGAGCATTATGTGATCTATACCCAGCTTGCCGAAGATGGGAGATTTCGGATGAAGCTCTATTGTGTCGATCCATCCTATAACTTACAGGAGTGTATTGATAAGGGCAATGCGACGATCTTTTTTTCCGCAACCCTGCTGCCGATCCAGTATTATAAGAAGCTGCTCAGTACCAAAACGGACAATTATGCGGTCTATGCTGAGACGGCGTTTTCCCAGAAGCAGAGGCTTCTTCTGATTGGAAATGATGTCAGCAGTAAGTACACCAGACGAAACCGGAGTGAGTATGAACGGATCGCAGACTATATCTATCAGACAGCACTTGCAAAAAAAGGAAATTATATGGTGTTTTTCCCCTCTTACCAGTTCATGCAGGAGGTCTATGACTGTTTTACTGGAGCAGAAGAAAAGCAGATAGAACAGGCAGAGAAAGAGGAACTGGTCTGTTCCTTAGAGCAGGTAGATGTCTGTATGCAGACAAGCGGGATGAAGGAAGAACTTCGGGAAGCATTTTTAGCAGAATTTGACCGGGAGAGGAAGAAGTCCTTCGTGGCATTTTGCGTCATGGGCGGTATCTTTGGAGAAGGCATTGACCTGAAAAATGAGCAGTTAATCGGAGCGATGATTGTGGGAACCGGACTGCCACAGATCAGTGATGAGCGTGAGATCTTGAAAAATTATTATGAGAAGCAAAACGGGGAAGGCTTCGATTATGCGTACCGCTATCCGGGCATGAATAAGGTCTTGCAGGCAGCGGGACGAGTGATCCGGACAACGGAGGATATCGGAGTGATCGAGCTGTTAGATGAACGGTTCTTACAGGGCAGTTATAAAAAGCTCTTCCCACGCGAATGGGAAGAGCACGAGATCTGTCAGATCACAAATGTAAGGAAGTACCTTGAGGACTTCTGGAACGCATCACCTACACAGTAGGAAGCAGATCTAAGAAGGCTTCTGTCACACCGGAAACCGGGAGGTTCGGGTTGATCGAAACAGCGAGCTGTCTGTTTGGGATCTGTTCCTTCGTCTTAAGGATAAACAGATCCTTGGATTCATGGGCAAGACAGTAATCCGGGATACAGGCAATGCCGAGCCCGATGCGCGCAAGATCAATGAGCAGATCGTTACTGCTAAGTTCGATCTCCGGGACAAGCTCTAACTGGTGCTGCAAAAAGAGCGTATGTAAAAATTCACTGGTGGTACTTTTCTGGTCGAGCATCAGGATCGGATAGTGTGTCAGCTCCTCGAAGCTGATCTCCTGCTGGCGCAGGTTGAAATATGCCGGGTTGGCAATGAATACATCCGAGAAGTTACAGACGGTTTTCTGCACATATGACTGGTTTAGCCGGACATTCGGGAAGTTGGTTACAATGAGATCGACCTTTCCCTGCTCTAGGAGATCTACACAGGAAAGGGAGGTGTCGTTTGTTACCTTGATCGGAATATTCGGATATTTTTTATGGAACTGCTTCAGATAAGGAACGAGAAAATAACGGCAGATCGTATCGCTTGCACCGATATGAAGCTGGCCGAGTCCGAGTGCCCCGGTGTCAAGCAACTGGCTCTCGCCACGCTTGATCAGGTTCATGGCAGGTTCGATATGCTTTAACAGGACTTTTCCGGCAGCCGTAAGCTGAACCTTTTTCGTGCTCCGGATAAACAGTGGCTGCTCTAACTTGCGTTCCAGTGTCTTGATCGACTGGCTGACTGCTGACTGAGAGATGAAAAGCTGCTTGCTTGCATCAGAGAAGCTGAGCGAAGTTGCAACATAGTAAAAGACTTTGTATAGTTCATAATTAATGTCCATGGATGACCTCTTTTCTGCTGGTAAAATTTGCTGTAAAAACAGGGTGGGATGTGTCTAGCATATTGTATAGAATTTTTATAGCTATTTTTACATAACCAATTTAGTATGATAGATTGTCAGATCGCACAAAACTTTGGAATTTGTGACTTATGGAGAACAAATTGAAAAGTTTTGTGCGATCTGACTTATGTTATAAATTAGATATTGGTTATTAAAATATCCCTATAAATAAAGTATAGATGCACAGCAGTACACTGTCAACAAATAAATTAGATTAACTTATAAATAAAATTAAATATATTAATTATGCTAATTGTACAACCTATGTTATACTAGGTACAGTTACAATATATAGGAAGAACGATTCCAAATAAACGAAATGGTGTGTGCAGAGAATATGCACGGAATTTTAGGAGAATAATGTGAAAATTGAAATTTTCACACTTGGGATTTGTGTCTGGCGCACTTGACACAAACTCAGAATGCAAAAACGTGCGCAGAAATGAGGATATTATGAGTAACGTAAGAAGAGTGTATGTCGAGAAAAAGAACGCATATGCAGTTGCTGCAAAGGAATTGCAGTCTGAAATTAAGAGTTATCTTGGTATCAAGACCGTTACAAAGGTACGTGTCCTGATCCGTTATGATATTGAGAATATCTCTGACGAGGTATATAAAAAAGCACTGATGACTGTATTTTCCGAGCCGCCGGTAGATGATGTGTATGAAGAAAACGTTGATTTTGCAGACGGAAAGGCATTTTCCGTTGAGTTCCTTCCGGGACAGTTCGATCAGAGAGCAGATTCTGCGGAGCAGTGCGTGAAGCTGTTAAAAGAGGATGAAGAACCGATCATCCGTACAGCTACAACTTATGTCATCTATGGTGAGGTAAGTGAGGAACAGCTTGCAGCCATCAAGGAGCACTGCATTAACCCGGTTGATTCAAGAGAAACAGGCTTAGAGAAGCCGGAGACTTTAGTACAGAACTTTGAAGAGCCAAAGGATGTCAAGATCTTTGATGGATTCAAGGATATGGCAGAGGATGATTTAAAGGAGCTGTACGCATCCTTAAATCTTGCCATGACATTCAAGGACTTTTTACATATCCAGAACTACTTTAAGAACGAAGAAAACCGTGATCCTTCCATGACAGAGATCCGTGTACTTGATACTTACTGGTCGGATCACTGCCGTCATACGACCTTCTCTACCGAGTTAAAGGATGTCAAGTTTGCTGATGGCTACTATCGTGCACCGATCGAGAAGACATACGAGGATTATCTGAATACCCATAAGGAATTATATAAGGGCAGAGATGATAAGTTTGTCTGCCTGATGGACATTGCATTAATGGCAATGAAGCGTCTGAAAAAGGAAGGCAAGTTAGCAGATCAGGAAGAGTCTGATGAGATCAACGCCTGCTCCATCGTTGTTCCGGTAGAAGTAGACGGAAAGACAGAAGAGTGGCTGGTCAACTTCAAAAATGAGACACACAATCATCCGACCGAAATCGAGCCGTTCGGTGGAGCAGCAACCTGCCTCGGTGGTGCGATCCGTGATCCGTTATCCGGACGTACCTATGTATATCAGGCAATGCGTGTAACAGGTGCGGCAGATCCGACTGTTTCTGTTAAGGATACCTTAACCGGAAAGCTTCCACAGAAGAAGTTAGTACGTGGTGCGGCACATGGCTACAGTTCTTACGGAAACCAGATCGGTCTTGCAACCGGTTATGTAAAAGAGATCTATCATCCGGACTATGTTGCAAAGAGAATGGAGATCGGAGCAGTTATGGGTGCAGCACCAAGACGCGCAGTACAGAGACTGACATCAGATCCGGGAGACATTATTATCCTCTTAGGCGGACGTACCGGACGTGACGGCTGTGGTGGAGCAACTGGTTCTTCGAAGGCTCACAATACACAGTCTATCGATACTTGTGGTGCAGAGGTTCAGAAGGGCAATCCGCCAACCGAGCGTAAGATCCAGAGACTGTTCCGCAGAGAGGAAGTCAGCCATATCATCAAGAAATGTAACGACTTTGGTGCAGGCGGAGTTTCCGTTGCAATCGGTGAGCTTGCAGATGGTCTTACGATCGATCTTGACAAGGTTCCGAAGAAGTATGCTGGCTTAGACGGAACCGAACTTGCAATTTCCGAGTCCCAGGAGCGTATGGCAGTTGTTGTTGCACCGGAAGATGCAGAGCAGTTCTTAGCATATGCAAAGGAAGAGAACTTAGAGGCAGTCAAGGTCGCAGTAGTAACCGAGAATCCACGTCTGATTTTAAACTGGCGGGGAAAAGAGATCGTAAATATTTCCAGAGCATTCTTAGATACGAACGGAGCTCATCAGGAGACATCCGTTGCCGTAGATATGCCGGATGAAAAAGACAACTACTTCAAGAAAGTAGATATGCCGAAGGTAGCAGAGGCATTAGAGAAGGATGATGTAAAACAGGCATGGCTGACCGAACTTGCAGACTTAAATGTATGTTCCCAGAAGGGCTTAGTTGAGATGTTCGACGGTTCTATCGGAGCAGGCAGTGTTTACATGCCTTACGGTGGAAAGTATCAGTTGACCGAGACCCAGAGTATGGTTGCAAAGCTTCCTGTTTTAAATGGCAAGTGTGACACCGTAACCATGATGAGTTATGGATTTAACCCATATCTGTCATCCTGGAGCCCATATCACGGTGCAGCTTATGCAGTTTTAGAGTCTGTATCAAGAATCGTAACTGCCGGTGGTGATTACAGCAAGATCCGTTTCACCTTCCAGGAATACTTCCGCAGAATGACCGAAGATCCATCCCGTTGGAGCCAGCCGTTTGCAGCCTTACTTGGTGCATACAGCGCACAGATTGGATTTGGACTTCCGTCGATCGGTGGAAAAGATTCCATGTCCGGAAGCTTCAATGAGATCGATGTTCCGCCGACACTGGTATCTTTTGCAGTTGATGTTGCAAAGGAAAAGGATATTATCACACCGGAATTAAAGCATGCAGGAAGCAGGCTGGTATTCTTCCATATCGAAAAGGATGCATACGATCTGCCGGATTATGAACAGGTGATGAAGTTATATGACACCGTTCATGCAATGATCCAGAAGGGCATTATCGTTTCCGCATATGCACTTGATGCAAAGGGACTTGCAGCAGCAGTCAGCAAGATGGCGTTCGGTAATAAGCTTGGTGTTACCATTGATGCGTCTGTATCAAAAGAGACCATGTTTGCACCGGGATTTGGTAATATCGTTGCAGAAGTTGCAGCAGATCAGGTGGCAGCCGCAGAGAAGCTGATGGCAGATGCAGGATTATCTGCAGACTTTGCAGTTGTCGGTGAAGTGAATGACAAGCAGCAGTTCATCTATGGTGATGCAGTGATCACAATGGATGAGGCATTAAATGCATGGACTGTTACCTTAGAGAAGGTATTCCCGACCAGAGCAACCGAAGAAAAGGATGAGATCAAAACAGGTCTTTACAATACCGATAAGATCTATGTCTGCAAGAACAAAGTCGCAAAGCCTACCGTATTTATTCCGGTATTCCCTGGAACAAACTGCGAGTATGACAGTGCAAAGGCATTTGAAAAGGCAGGCGCAGACGTGATCGTAAAAGTATTCAAGAACTTAGATGCAGCAGATATCCGTGATTCTGTCGATGCTTTTGAAAAAGCGATCAACCAGTCTCAGATCATCATGTTCCCGGGCGGATTCTCCGCCGGTGACGAACCGGAAGGATCTGCGAAGTTCTTTGCAACTGCTTTCCGCAACGAGAAGATCAAAGAGGCAGTCGATAAGCTGCTTGCAGAGCGTGACGGACTGGCACTTGGTATCTGTAACGGATTCCAGGCACTGATCAAGTTAGGACTTGTACCATATGGTAAGATCACACAGCAGTCGGTAGATTCACCGACCCTGACCTACAACACCATCGGACGTCATATTTCTAAGATGGTTTATACCAAGGTCGTAACGAACAAATCCCCATGGCTTGCTGGCGCACAGCTTGGTGGTGTATACTGCAGCCCTGCATCCCATGGTGAAGGACGTTTCGTAGCACCGAAGGAGTGGTTAGACAAGCTGTTTGAAAACGGACAGGTCGCAACACAGTATGTGAACGAAGCCGGCGTACCTACGATGGATGAAGAGTGGAACGTCAACGGTTCCTACATGGCGATCGAGGGTATCACAAGCCCGGACGGCCGTGTACTTGGTAAGATGGCACATGCAGAGCGTCGTGGCGAATCCGTAGCGATCAATATCTATGGAGAGCAGGATCTGAAGCTGTTTGAGTCCGGTGTAAATTACTTTAAGTAAAATAGAATAAGTATTATAACGGAAGACCTTAGAATGAGCAGAGAGGTGAAGAATCACACACGCGGCTTGTTCTGAGGTCTTTGTTTTAGGTATTGTGGTGATATTTTTATAATAGAAAATTACAATGGAGTTATTGTAGGAAATGGATACATAATATATTTTGGAGAGAAATGTATATTGACATACGGTACACCGTACATTATAATATAATTATTAAAGAAGTTTGGAGGAAATTTAGATGCCTGAGATAAGTCGTTTTTATGGAATAATTATTAAGATGTTTTTCAAACCAAAGGAACATGAACCAAGTCATTTACATGCATTATATGGTGAACATGTTGGTATATTCGATTTAAGAACAATGGAAATGACGGAAGGGGATTTGCCGAAGAAAGCCCAGGAACTCGTAAAAGAATGGATGCAGCAGAACCAGAAAGAATTGCTGGAAATGTGGGAAAGTCAGAATTTGAAAAAATTACCACCGTTATAAGTGGTCATTTCATTTATGGAGGTAGCAGATGATTCCTAGAATTAAGAGCGTAAAGCCAGTGAACGATTATTGTCTAGATGTTATATTTGATGATGGCAGAAATGTCTTATACGATGCAAAGGAAGATATTGACACACTTCCTGGTTATGAAGATCTGAAATGCATACCGGGATTGTTCGATCAGGTACAGCTTGATGAAAGCAGAACATGCGTATTCTGGAGTGATGATATTGATCTGCCAAGTGATATGATTTATGAATATGGAAAAGTGTTACAGGGAGTATAAGAGATGTCAGAACAAACTATAGAGAAGAAGAGACCACAGGATCGGTGGAATGAAAAAGCCGGGCTGATCAGTAAGTCGTACAAGCTAAAACGCGAACTGACAGAGCAGTTTGCTGCGGCATGTGATCGTGCAGGTGTGAGTCAGGCAGGACAGATTACAAGGATGATGCAGGCATTTATAGAAGAGACAGCAACGTTATAATAGAATTGAAGAGTTCAAAGATAGAAGTCATATATGGGTATCGGCGAGGTATCTGTATGTGGCTTTTATATTTGGGAAAAGTTACTATTTTAATTTAAAATTATAAATGTGATATGGTATTTTTTATATAGAAAATTAGGAAGAGGTAGTTAGAAGTCGTTGTTTAGAAATTATCAGCGGCTTATCTGCAATAATTCACAAAATATAAAAAAAATAATTGTGTACTATTTACACTAGCATACTTCGAAAGAATATGTTATCCACAGCATGGACATGTGTGAGGAGAAGGTTTTGTTTCAATAAAAACCTTAACAAAAAAATCAGCCTGAACAACTTTTTTAATAAA
>CACZPJ010000048.1 GCA_902782995.1 uncultured Lachnospiraceae bacterium
ACTGGGAGGTCATAAAAAAGGAAAGCTGGGTCGTTACGGCAGTGATCGGAAGCCGGCATATACCGTTGTCCATTTATCTGATCCCGTTACAAAAGGATGACGAGATACCGGTACAGGTTACGGTGCATCTTTGTTCGAAGAATAACGAAGGGATCTTATGCTATCAGTACCCGTCTGAGGACAGTCTGGTGGAAGGTTTTGTGCAGATTATGGAGAATCTGGAGCTGATCCGTGATATGCAGGTCTATGAGGATGTCTGGCAGATTTTAATGCGTGAATCCGTGGACGGACGAAAGATCGAACAGCAGCTCATGCTGCGGCTGAAAGAAAAAGGCATCTGCCCGGATCAGAAGCGGATGGAACTGTTTGGTTCTTACCGGGATTACCGTTATATGAAGAAAAAGTGGAATGCGTATCTGAAGCGGCAGAATCAGAAAGAGCCGGTCTGGGAAGACGTTATGGAAAAAATCCTTGCATTTTTGCAGCCGGTCTGGGAGATGATGCAGCAGGATATGATCTTTATCGGTGACTGGATGCCGGAACTTGGCAGATTTCTTTAGTTTGTTTTGGAAGAAAAGAGGCTTGTGTGGAAAAAAGGACAGAGTATCTGGATGAAAAATTAATCGCATATGCAAAAAGTGATATTTATCCGTTTCATATGCCGGGACATAAGCGGCGGGTACGGGAAGAAGCCGATCCGTATGCGATCGATATTACGGAGATCGATGGCTTTGACAATCTGCATGATGCAGAAGAGATCTTAGCCGAAGCGCAACAGCGTGCAGCAGCACTTTATGATGCAAAAAAGAGCTATTATCTGATCAATGGAAGTACCTGCGGCATCCTGTCTGCGGTCAGTGCCGCTACGGGAAGGGATGGTACGATCCTTATGGCAAGAAACTGCCATAAGGCAGTTTATCACGCGGCCTATCTGCGGAATCTAAAAACCAGATACCTCTATCCGGTGATCACACGCTTCGGAATCCAGGGCGTGATCACACCGGAATCGGTGGAAGAGGCATTGCGTGAGGATCCGGGGATACAGGCAGTAATCCTTACCTCGCCGACCTATGATGGTGTAGTCTCAGATATCGGAAGGATTGCAGAGATCACCCACCGGTATCAGATCCTGCTGATCGTCGATGAAGCACATGGCGCACATTTTGGATTTGATCCGTATTTTCCGGAGACGGCGGTACGCCTTGGCGCAGATCTTGTGATACAGAGCATGCATAAGACACTGCCGAGCATGACACAGACCGCACTGTTACATGTCTGTTCAGACCGGATCGATACGAGGGTGTTGGAGCGGTTTTTAAATATCTATGAGACAAGTTCTCCGTCCTATGTGCTTATGGCGGGCATGGACCGTTGTATCCGGCTTCTGATGGAGAAGGGAACGGAATTGTTTGCGGAGTATGCCACGCAGTTGAAAACTTTTTATCAGAATGTGGATAAGCTGCACAAAATTGAGGTGTTCCGTGGATGGGAGCTGCCGGAAACGGAATGCTTCCGCTTTGATCCGTCTAAGCTTGTGATCAGTGCAGCCGGATGTGGGTTGACCGGGCAGCAGCTTTATCAGATCCTGTTGGAAAAATACGGCTTACAGATGGAGATGTGTTCCGGGGAATATGTACTTGCCATGACCTCTTTTTGTGACACCGGGGAAGGATATGAGCGGCTTTTTGCAGCATTATCGGAGATTGAAGCAGAAAGCAGTACTGCATTCATAGATACCTCTATGGATGCGTCTGTTGGTGGGGCAGATTTGACCGGATTTATTTCAAGAGTCTATAAAAGGAATGAAAAGCAGTCAGAGATCGCACAGGCAGTCGATCTGCCGGGAGAAGAGATTGATCTGGTAGCAGCAGCGGGAAGGATCGCCGGCGATTATGTCTATCTGTATCCACCGGGGATTCCGCTTCTTGTTCCGGGTGAAAGGATCGATGCAGGAACAATCGCTAATATCCGGGAGTGTCAGAAGAAAAACCTGAATATAAAAGGGGTTTTAAACGATCGGATAAACGTTGTCATTTAATTCGGAATACATTATACTAGATAGTAGGTAAAGGAGTACACATGGGAAAAATATTCTGTCTGATGGGAAAAAGCTCATCCGGAAAAGATACCATATATAAGATGTTATCAGAGCAAGGGGAGATCCCTTTTTCAAAGATCATCCCATATACAACAAGACCGATGCGCCAGGGCGAGCAGGAAGGTGTGGAATACCACTTCACTTCCGAGGAGCAGTTAAGTGAGCTGACTGCGCAGGGGAAGGTCATTGAGGTACGGGCATATGATACGGTTTATGGGATCTGGAAGTATTTTACCGTGGATGACGGACAGATCGATCTTATTTCCCGCGACTATCTTGTGATCGGAACGTTAGAGGTATATCTGGCACTCCGCAGCTACTATGGAAAAGACGCTGTCATACCGATCTATATAGAAGTAGATGATGGATTGCGGTTACAGCGCGCACTCGACAGGGAACGTATGCAGGATACACCGAAGTACGCAGAGATGTGTAGAAGATTTTTGGCAGATGAGAAGGATTTCTCTGAGGAGAAGTTAAGAGAAGCAGAGATCACAACGCGTTTTACCAACGAGGAACTGCATGTAACCGTTTCAGACATTTTGCATTATATCAGACGCATGACAGAGCAGCATGTGCATGAGATAAGGAGCTTTTGATTAGGGATGGATATTAAGGTCAATGAAACAGCACCGGTGAATCAGGTGTCGCAGACGAATCAGGTCGATACCGGCGATGGAAGCTTTAAGTTTACACTGACAAGTGCGATTCAGGAAGCAGAGCTCGCCGAACGGCTGAATGGTCTGTTAGAGGATATTACCAAGCAGGGCAATGTGATCGCACAGCATATGGATATCCGGGACATGAAAAAGTACCGGGGACTTGTGAAGGATTTTATGAATGAAGTCGTCAACCGGTCCCATAAGTTTTCCAGAGAGAACTTCTTAGACAGGCGGGGCAGACACCGGGTCTATGGAATCGTAAGATTAGTCGATGAGAACTTAGATGAACTGGCGAAGGAACTGATGAAGGAAGAATCCGATCATATCAGCATCCTTGGCAGGATCGGAGAGATACGGGGATTGTTACTCGATATCCTCACATAGGACAGCAGACGTAAGCGCGCAGGAATGGAGGCAGTTATGGGCGGATTTAAGGACATTATCGGACATGAACAGGTGATCGAACATCTACAGAATGCGATCAAAATGGATAAGGTTTCACACGCATATATTTTTAACGGACCGGATAAGTCCGGTAAAAAGATGTTAGCAGAGGCATTTGCGATGACCTTACAGTGTGAGAAAAAGGGAACTGAGCCTTGTATGGAATGTCATTCCTGCAAGCAGGCGGTGAACCATAACCAGCCGGATATTATCTATGTCCAGCATGAGAAGCCGAATACCATATCGGTAGATGACATCCGCGAACAGCTCAATAAGGACATCGATGTAAAGCCGTATGCAAGCCCGTATAAGATATACATTATCGATGAGGCGGAGAAGATGAACGTGCAGGCGCAGAACGCACTGCTTAAGACGATCGAGGAGCCGCCTGCCTATGCGGTGATCCTACTGCTTACGACAAATGCGGAGGCGTTTCTTCCGACGATCAACTCCAGATGTGTGACATTAAACCTGAAGGTTGTACCGGATCCGCTGATCCGTAAGTTTTTAATGGAGAAGTACGCAGTGCCGGATTATCAGGCAGACATCTGTGTCTCCTTTGCGCAGGGAAATGTCGGAAAAGCGGTCACATTGGCTTCCTCAGAGGATTTTAATGAATTAAAATCAGCAGCAGTCCAACTGATGAAGCGGATCAAGGACATTGATCTGTATGAATTGCAGGAAGCGGTCAAGCAGATCAGTGAGTATAAGTTACAGATTAATGATTATTTTGATATTATGATGATCTGGTATCGGGATATATTATTATATAAAGCAACCATGGATGTAAACGGACTTATTTTTAAGGACGAAGTCTATGATATTAAAAAGCAGGCAAGTAAGAGCTCTTATAGCGGGATCGAGACGATCCTTGAGGCATTAGAAAAGGCGAAGCTGCGTCTGAATGCGAACGTCAACTTCGATCTTGTCATGGAGCTGTTGCTGCTTACGATCAAAGAGAATTAGCAGAAAGGTATGGATAAGTAGATGATAAAAGTAGTAGGTGTCAGATTCCGGAATGCCGGAAAAATATATTATTTTGCACCGGGAAAGCAGAAGATCGAAAAGGGCATGCATGTCATTGTAGAGACTGCAAGAGGTGTCGAGTACGGAACGGTTCTGATCGCACCGCGTGAGGTGAAGGAAGAGAGCGTGATCCAGCCGTTAAAGCCGGTGATCCGTGTCGCAACCGCAGAGGATGATAAGACCGAAGAGAAGAACAAGGTGAAGGAAAAAGAAGCCTTCCGTATCTGTTTAGAGAAGATTGCAAAGCATAAGTTAGAGATGAAGTTAGTAGAGGCGGAGTATACGTTTGATAACAACAAGCTGTTATTCTACTTTACCGCGGACGGAAGAATCGATTTCCGTGAACTGGTAAAGGACTTAGCAGCTGTCTTCCGTACGAGGATCGAGCTTCGCCAGATCGGTGTAAGAGATGAGACGAAGATCCTTGGCGGAATCGGTATCTGCGGAAGAGAGCTCTGCTGTAAGTCCTATCTGTCAGAGTTTGCGCCGGTTTCCATTAAGATGGCGAAGGAGCAGAACCTTTCCCTGAATCCGACGAAGATTTCCGGTGTCTGCGGACGACTGATGTGTTGTCTGAAGAACGAGGAGGAGACGTATGAATACTTAAACAGCCGTCTTCCATATGTCGGAGATACCGTAACAACAGATGATGGCTTCCGTGGAGAGGTACAGAGCGTAAATGTACTGCGCCAGCAGGTGAAGGTCTTAATCGAGGTCAACGATGAAAAAGAGATCCGTGAATACAAGGTGGAGCAGTTGAAGTTCCGTCCAAGAAAGCGGAAAGAGAACATGAAGCTGTCGAAGGAAGAGATGAAGGAGCTTTCAGCACTAGAAGACAAGGGAGGAAAGTCGAAGCTTGATGACGCCAAATAATCTAAAAGACGGAGAGCGGCTCGATGATCTGAACCGGAACGGATACCATATCATTCAGGATAAGAACCGTTTTTGCTTTGGAATGGATGCGGTGCTTCTATCCGGGTTTGCCCAGGTGAAGCGTGGAGAAACGGTGCTTGATCTCGGAACCGGGACAGGCATTATCCCGATCCTTTTAGCGGCAAAGACACAGGGCGCGCATTTCACCGGACTTGAGATACAGCCGGACAGTGCGGATATGGCAGCAAGGAGTGTCGCGTACAATCATCTCGAAGATAAGATCGAGGTCGTGACGGGAGATATTAAGGATGCCTCGAAGCTGTTTGGGGCATCTTCTTTTGATATAGTAACAACGAATCCACCGTATATGATCGGACAGCACGGCTTGCAGAATCCGGATGAAGCCAAGGCGATCGCAAGACATGAGGTACTTTGCACCTTAGAAGATGTTGTCCGGGAATCGGCGAAGGTGTTAAGACCGGGAGGCCGCTTTTTCATGGTACACCGTCCGTTCCGGTTATCGGAGATCTTGGGCTGTATGACACAGTATGGGATCGAACCAAAGCGTATGCGGCTGGTCTATCCGTTTGTGGACAAGGAACCGAACATGGTGCTCATAGAAGGGATGCGTGGGGCGAAAAAGCGCATGACCGTGGAAAAGCCGCTGATTGTATACAAAGAACAGGGAAAATATACCGATGAGATCTATGAGATCTACGGGTATTAGATGAGGATTAAGATGGCAGGAAAATTATTTTTATGTGCAACACCGATCGGCAATCTTGAGGATATTACCTTCCGTGTCCTTCGGACGTTAAAAGAAGTGGATCTGATCGCAGCCGAGGATACGAGGAATTCGATCAAGCTGCTGAATCATTTTGAGATCAAAACACCGATGACAAGCTATCACGAATACAACAAGATCGAGAAGGCATATCAGCTCGTTGCCAAGCTTCGGGAAGGAAAAAATATTGCACTTATTACCGATGCCGGAACGCCGGGGATCTCAGATCCGGGCGAGGAACTGGTACGGATCTGTCTGGAGGAAGGCATGGAAGTGACCTCGCTTCCGGGACCTGCGGCATGCATCACCGCACTTACGATGTCCGGTCAGCCGACCAGACGGTTTGCTTTTGAAGCATTCCTTCCAAGAGAGAAAAAAGAGCGGGCAGCAGTCTTAGAAGAACTGAAAAATGAGACGAGAACGATCATTTTATATGAAGCACCGCATCATCTGGTGAAGACATTAAAAGAGCTGTACGAGGTACTCGGCAACCGGAAGCTTACGATCTGTAAGGAACTGACCAAGCGGTATGAGAATGCGGTAGTTACGACACTCGAAGAAGTCCAGAGCAGATATATAGACGAAGAACCGCGCGGGGAACACGTCCTTGTCATCGCAGGAAAGACAAGGGAAGAATTACAGGAAGAGAAGCAGCAGGCGTGGAATGAGCTGACGATCGAAGAGCATATGGCACATTATGAGAGTCAGGGCATTGACCACAAGGAGACAATGAAGCTGGTTGCAAAAGACCGCGGGATCAGCAAGCGCGATGTCTATCAGGAATTATTAAAAAAGGAGTAGAGGAAATGGCAAAAGGGATTGCAGGAAAAAACAACTGGGCACTTGTACTTTTGATTTTGATCGGAGTGGTATTGGGCGGATTTCTCGGGAATCTGGTCTCCGGCGTACCGGGATTAAGCTGGCTGAACTACGGTAAGACCTTCGGCTTCTCAAGCCCGATGGTACTTGATCTTGGCATTATGGTGTTGACCTTTGCATTAACGATCAACATTACGATCGCAGGGATCATCGGAGTCGTGATCGCGATCATCATCTACCGCTTACTCTGATACATAACTTTCCAGATATTTTTTCAACAGGTCAAATGGTGCTGGACCCATTTCCAGCACTGCCTGATGAAAGGTCACATTCGAATAATTCTCACCAAACAATTTCTTTGCGTATTCACGCAGATCTAAAAATTCCAGATAACCAATATAATACTTCAGATAGTGGGCGGGTTCTTCCACGATATATTCATAGATGTCCGAGATCGTTCCTACATCCTTAATGTTATAGTCCCGGAAGAAACGAATCGTGTCGCTGAGCGTCCAGCCATCGTAATGGATACCCATGTCACAGCTAGCATAGAGGCTAAGCAGTGCCGACTGGTTGCAGGATAACAGCTTTGCGGCATCCGGTGTCAGACCCGCGTAGGAGTAGGACATCATTTCCACATAGGTTGCCCAGCCTTCGGTATAGCCAGGATAATTCAACAGGCTGCGGATCGGGGCAGGGTTCCCCTGATAGGTCATAACTGTCTGATAGAGATGTCCCGGAAATCCTTCGTGGGCAAGCGTGGTAAAAAGCTTTATGCCGTCACTGCCGGAGGCAGGATTGATATAGATCACATTGTGGGACGGATCATCGATCGGTGCGGTCAGGTAAAAGGCAGGAGCCATTGCATTCTGCAGGCAGGGATCGACTTCCTTTACCGAAAAGGCAGTTTCTGCAGGCAGGGGAAAGTCGGCTGCGATCTTATCCTGTAAGCCGTTTAACACCTGAGTGGGATCACTGACATCGATGGAAAAAAGCTCTGCCTGTTTTGTGACATCCGGATTGGTATGTACAAGCTCGGAAATGGCAAGCAGATCAGCTTCCCGCTTTTTCGCGGTCATTTCTTCTAATTCCGTCACGCTGTGGGAAGATCCGGTGGAGCGGTGGACGAGGTTCTCGTAATAGATTTTTCCCTTTGGAAGGTAGCACAGCCCCATTTCGTTTTTCCCGCTTCCACGCCTGGCAGAGAGGGATTCCGATAAGCCCTCGTAAGCAGGAAGGACGCGGTTTAGAATCAGCGAACGGTTTTTCTCCTTGTAGGCAGTTTTATCTTCATCCGAGATCTGTGTCATTGCATCGAGCTTCGCATCAAAGGTAGTGATCAGGTAGTGGTCAGAGGACTGATCACAGAAGTCGGCACATTCCTTGCAGATGGCATCGACTGCAAAGTCTGCCATAAAAAGATTCTGGTCGGACTTTTCCATTTCAAAGGCAAGGATCTCATCAAAGTAACGCTGCACATCCGATAAAAGAGCGAGGTAGTCTAAGACATCCCTGCGGCTTTCGAACTGATATTCCGCAAGCAGAACCGGAAGCTCTGCCTGAATGCCGGTATTCGGTTTTAAGATCTCATCATAGTAATAATAGTCAGACAGGGCAAGCTGTGTATCGGTATAGGAGAGCAGGGTGTCGATCGCAAGACGGTATTCCTTTGCAAGATGATCGTAATCATAGCTGTTTAAGGCAGCCTGTATATTTTCAGAAAGCGAGAGGGATTCACGGTCTGCTTCCTTAGAGATCTGTCCAAGCGTCGGCTGATAGGAAGTGATACCAAAGTCCTTCGGGGAAGTGATCGTGTAATGCATGCTTAAGGTATTGGCGGTGACTTCCCTTTGAAACAGGGAATCAAGATAGGAACTAAGGCGGGCACTTTCTGCCTGGCTGACCCAGGAATCCTCTGTTTCAGTGACAGACTCATAGGTAACGGATGACGTCATCGGACTTTCACAGCCACACAAAAGCAATGTATACAGACAAAGCAGCAGACCGAGTTTACCTTTTATGGAACGAAGCATAGACATTACATTCTCCAGAGGGCAGATTATAGTATTATCTATGAGCAGATAAAAAGAAAAATACCGCCAGAATTGTTGAATCGTATTTTTTGTGCTAGAATGGGTCAATGATAAGAGAGAACATTGCAGGAAAGGTGCGCCTGGGAGTGTAGAAATTCTTCCCACATGCACAGAAACGAGGACTATTATGACAAAAAGAGCAAGACAGATGTCGGAATCTATTGAACTTGGAATCGTGCTTGCTTTAGCAGGCGGCTTTATGGATGCATATTCCTATGTGTGCAGGGATGGTGTATTTGCGAATGCACAGACCGGAAACATGCTGTTGCTGGGGGTACATATCTCGCAGGGAGAATTTGCACAGGCACTGCATTATCTCTGCCCGGTGCTTGCGTTTGCGATCGGAATTGCATTAGCGGACATCGTGCGTTATCACTTACAGGGGAAAAATCTGATCCACTGGCGGCAGATCTCGGTCTTTTGTGAAGCAGCCGTATTATTCGGGGTCAGCTTTCTGTCACAGGATATGAACCTTCTGGCAAACAGCCTGACGTCCTTTGCCTGCGGCATACAGGTAGAGAGCTTCCGTAAGATCCATGGAAACGGAATCGCAACGACGATGTGTATCGGTAATCTAAGAAGCGGAACACAGAATCTGTGTGACTTCTTCCATACCGGAGAGCGCAAGTCCGCAGAAAAGGGAATGCTTTATTATGGAATTATTCTCTGCTTTATCCTTGGAGCAGTGATCGGCAATGCGTTTGTCAAGGTATTTGCAGAATCGGCGATCCGTATCTGTAGTATCTTTTTACTGCTGGCATTCTTTATGATGTTCGTAGACAGGGAGGCAGCCGAAGATCTCGTATAACCGGAAGGGCTGCGGCATAGAATATGATAATTCGATACATGCGCATGGATACATAGTACATGGATGCCAGTGCATATGGGACTGGGACTATGCAAGCGCATATCATATGCGCTGCATATAAAATATGTATGATGCAGACAACATGCGCAGAAATGAGGACTTGTATGAATTATCTATGGGGAGGAATGATCCTTGTCGGAATCCTGTATGCAGCCTTTCACGGAACGCTGCCGCAGGTGACGGAAGCGGCACTGAATTCGGCAAAGGAAGCCGTTACGCTCTGTATTACAATGACAGGCGTGATGTCGTTCTGGGTAGGACTGATGAAAATTGCAGAAAAGACAGGCATGATCGATGGCGCAACGCGTAAGATCTCGCCCTGTCTTTCTTTTTTATTTCCGCGGATTCCGAAGAATCATCCGGCAAGGAAATATATTGCGGTCAATATGATCGCAAATGTCTTCGGGCTTGGCTGGGCTGCAACACCGGCAGGGTTATGTGCGATGAAGGAGCTGTCCGGGTTACAGGTGCAGCGCAGGGGAAAAGCGTATGCACATATCGCATCGAAGGAGATGTGTGTCTTTTTGATCATCAATATCTCATCCCTGCAGCTGATACCGGTCAATATCATTGCCTACCGGACACAGTATGGAAGCGTGAATCCGGCAACAGTTGTGGGACCGGGGATTGTGGCTACCGTGATCAGTACACTGGCGGCTGTTGTGTTTTGCAGCATCTTAAACTACAGCGGAAGAAATACTGATAGATTCTGAAATGAAAAGACCGGGAAATTCGTATATATCGCCAAAAAACCACAAAGCCCTAGCGTTATTTAATAAATCTGTTATAATTCAGATATAATGTAACTCATAAGAATCCTAAGAGGATCAGAAATCTGCAATGTCGTGCTTGTATATAAGGAGCAGATTTTTGAAGAGTTACAATTCAAGTGGAGGATTTCGTTAATATGCGGATAATTATAGTTGGCTGTGGAAAAGTGGGCTATACACTGGTGGATCAGTTGAGCAGGGAGGATCACGATATTGTAGTAATCGATGAGAATCCGTCACAGCTTGATATTGTAAACGAAGACTTAGACGCCATGGCAATCGTTGGAAATGGTGTCAGCTATCAGACACTGATCGAAGCGGGAATTACCGAGACAGATCTTCTGATCGCAGTCACCGGCTCGGATGAGCAGAACCTGTTATGCTGTCTGATCGCGAAAAAGGCAGGCCACTGCCAGACGATCGCGCGTGTGCGTAATCCGGTCTATAACAATGAGATCAACTTCTTAAAAAAGGAATTCGGGCTTGCGATGATCATCAATCCGGAGTTTGAGACGGCAATCGAGATGGCACGTATTTTCCAGTTCCCGTCTGCAATTAAGATCGACTCCTTTGCAAATGGGCATGTGGAACTGTTACATTTCAGGATTACCAAGGATTCTCCGCTAAACGGGGAGCGGATGCTTACGATCCGGAGCAAATATAACAACAATATCTTAGTCAGTTCCGTACTGCGTGGGGATGAGCTGATGATCCCGAACGGTGACTTTATCTTCCGTGAGAATGATACCGTATCGATCGTTGGTATGCGTCAGGATGCGATCAGCTTCTTCCGTAAGATCGGAATGATGACGAACCGTATACATAATGCAATGATCGCCGGTGGAGGCAAGATCTCCTTTTATCTGGCAAAGAGCCTGTTAAAGGCAGGAATCGACGTTACGATCATCGAGATGGATAGAGACCGCTGCGAGAAGCTGACAGAGCTTCTTCCGAAGGCAACGATCATCTGCGGGGATGCAACGGATCAGCGAGTGTTAGAGCAGGAAGGCTTAGATAAGGCAGAGGGATTTGCTGCACTGACCGGCTTGGATGAGGAGAATATTCTGGTGTCCCTGTATACGAAGGGCGCATCGAAGGCGAAGATCATTACGAAGATCAACCGGATCAATTTTTCCTCGGTCATTCATGCGTTAAACTTAGACTGTGTCGTGAATCCGCGTATTATTATGGCAGATCATATCACACGATATGTCCGTTCGCTTAAAAATTCGGAGAACAGCGGCGTAGAGAATCTGTACAAGATGGAGGACGGCAAGGCAGAAGCACTTGAGTTCATCATCAAGGAGAAGTCTAAGATCACGGACATTCCGCTTCAGGAGCTTCACATTAAGAAAAATACACTGATCTGTAGTATTTACCGGGATGGCAGGATCATCATCCCATCCGGTCAGGATACGATACAGGTGAATGATGCAGTCGTAGTTGTACTCGCAGACTACTGTGTATCAGACATCAGAGAGATTCTGGAGGACGAATAAGAAGATGAGTTACGCAATCGTTTTTTATATTGTAGGCTGGGTATTAAAGTTTGAAAGTTATTTTCTGATGCTTCCGCTGATCGTCAGTCTGATCTATCACGAGAACAACTTTTTTGCATACCTTCTGGTTGCGGCGGTCTGTTTTCTGATCGGATCACTGCTTACGAGGAACAAGCCGAAAAATGCCAAGCTGTACCCGCGTGACGGATTTGTCTGCGTG
>CACZPJ010000049.1 GCA_902782995.1 uncultured Lachnospiraceae bacterium
AAAGGGCAAAATGCACAAAATATGTAAAGCAAACTTTTATTTGCGGTTTTAGCTGCGAGTGAAATCCACTGCTTACGAAAACCACAAGTGAAGCCTTTGCTGAACTTGTTTGGTTGTAGTTGGCAGTTAGTTCACGATGAGCGTTGCAAATGTTTGCGGCACATATTTTGTGCATTTTGTCAATTACCCAATTTGAAAACATCTTTTGACACCCTAATCCTATCAAGAAAGCCAGAAATCTGAGACTTATAACTCCTCTGATTCCCGGCTTCTTTTATGCGTTTCTTTTTAATTCTGTTCTATGGCTTTTACAATTCTTATTCGGCTGCAATCTTATGGATGTAAACACAATTCGGCTTGTCTACCTTGACCGGCTTACCCTCCATTAAGAAATGCTTTTTCTCATAATCAACCATAAAGGTTGTGATCTCATTCGTCTCGTGATTCAGACTGATGAAATGCAGATCATCCGGATAGATTCCAAGCATCTTCGGATAATCCCCACTGATCTTCGAATTACAGATCTCCGTGAGCATTCCGGTCTCTTCGTCAATCTGATAGATGACTGCGGAATTCACACCTGCATTACTGCAGAACAGATACTTGCCATCTGCGGTCACTTCCATACCAGAAGCAGCACAGACATCATCATCCTTTGGTGCCATCGTCGTGATCGTCTGGATCTTCTCAAACTGCGGCTGATCATTGATTACCTGATAGGAATATACTTCTACAATATTCAGCAGTTCATATAATATGTAAGCAAATCTGCCGTTTCTGGAAAAACGGATCATATGTGGTGCAGAATCAAGCGGGCCACGGATCATATCCGCCAGCTTTAACTTGCCATGCTCATAGTCAACCCGGTATACCGTTGTATGATCGAGTCCGTTATCAACTGCACAGAGGAACTTCTGATCCGGTGTAAGCTTCACACAGTCTACATGCGGCTTGGAGCTTCGGTCTGCAATGCTTCTGCCCATTCCCTTATGGAAAATGCCGTCTGCAATCGTTCCGATGCTTCCATCCTCTGACAGATTCATCATTGTCACACGTCCGTCATGGTGGCCTCCGACAAACAGATAACGGTTGTTATCATCTACCTCTACATAACAGCCACGCATGCCGCCGATCCACTGCTTGTTGATCGGCTTTAAGTCACCATCCGCTAAGATCTCAAAGGCTTCCACGCCTTCGTCTGCGATCGAATACAGAAACTTTCCGTTTTTCGATACGATCAGATCTGACGGATTGTTGATCGGAATCACCTTACGTTCCTTCATGCCACCGGTCTGAAGATCTAAATCATACAGATGGATTCCTACGCTGTTTTCATGTGTATAAGTTCCTACATACGCCACATATCTTCCCTTCATCGCTATTCCTCCTGTTCGCTTCTCCGTAAAATATCATATGTTTCTAAAGGCTGTCCCAAATCTATATACAACACCTGCTTTGGGTGTGGTGCTGATTCCATATCATTTCCTTCTTCATCTACGATCCGTTTCACTGTAACCGGAATGTTTGCTCCATCCGGCTTCATGATCTCGATCTGTTCCCCGACGGAAAACTTATTACGCTGTGTGATCTTACACATTCCCTCTTCATTAGACCCCTCAACAATTCCAAGGTACGTGTATTCCTTTACATATGTGTTATTATCATATATCTGTGCCTCGTCTGACGGCTTTCCGAAGAAAAATCCGGTTGTAAACTGACGATAGGTACAGTTTGAGATCTGATCTAAATACCACGGCATATTCTTACGATACTTCTCCGGGGATTCCAGATAGTCATCGATTGCCTTGCGGTAGGTACGTGCCACGGTCGCAACATAAAGTGCTGTCTTCATTCTTCCTTCGATCTTAAAGGAATCGATTCCTGCATCGATCAGCTCCGGAATATGTTCGATCATGCAAAGATCCTTGGAATTAAAAATATAGGTTCCACGCTCGTTCTCATATACCGGCAGGTATTCCCCCGGACGCTTTTCTTCTACTACCGCATACTTCCAGCGGCACGGATGTGTGCATGCACCCTGATTAGCATCTCTTCCGGTAAAATAATTACTCAACAGACATCTGCCGGAATATGAGATACACATCGCTCCGTGAATAAAGGTCTCAATCTCCATCTCTTCCGGAATATGTGCACGGATCTCTTTGATCTCTGCAAGTGACAGTTCCCTGGCAGATACGACCCTGCTTGCGCCCTGATTCCACCAGAACTGATACGTTCCGTAATTCGTATTATTCGCCTGTGTGCTGACATGACGTTCCAGCTCCGGACACACCTCTTTTGCAATCATAAAGACTGCCGGATCGGCAATGATCAGTGCATCCGGTCCGATTTTCTTTAATTCTTCAAAGTATGCACGGACACCCTCTAAATCATCATTATGTGCAAGGATATTCGCAGTAACATAGACACGGACACCATGTTCATGCGCAAATTGGATTCCTTCTGCCATATCCTCCATGGAAAAATTCCTTGCCTTTGCACGAAGTCCGTATGCTTCTCCACCAATATAAACAGCATCTGCTCCAAAAATCACAGCAACCTTGAGTACCTCTAAGCTGCTTGCCGGAACTAACAATTCCAGTTTTCTCATATCTCTTATCTCTCTTTCTGTTTCTAGTATACCACTACTTTCCCTGTTTTAAAAGTCAACGTTTTACACTTACGGTAATTCCATCTCCGATCGGAAGTACACAGGTAGATAATTCTTCCATGTGTGTCAGCTCATACAGATATTCCCGCATACGCTTGTGGATCGTGCGGTTTCTTCTCGTGACCGCAAACCGGGATTCGATAATATCTCCGTCCTGTAAGACATTATCCGATACCAGCACGCCGCCTTCCTTTAACAGGCGGAGGATATCCGGCATAAAATGAATGTACTGCCCCTTTGCTGCATCCATAAAAATCATGTCATACGGTGTATCTAAGGTCTTTAAAATATCTGTCGCGTCACCCTCTAACAGTGTGATCTGTTCTTCCTTTCCGGCACGCCGGAAGTTCTCTTTTGCGATCGGAATCCGCTTCTCATAATTCTCAATCGTAGTGATCTGACAGTCCACCGGATTATATTCTGCCATCAGGATCGCAGAGAATCCGACTGCCGTTCCGACCTCTAAGATCCTCGCCGGTCTTTTTAAAGAAAGCAATACTTTCAAAAAGCTCTGCATTTCCTTACGCACAATCGGCACAAGGTCACGCAAAGCTTCTTTTTCGATCTGATTTAATATCTCAGTATTACCGTTTTCTAAGGAATTGATATAAGTTACAAGTCTTTCATCAACGATCATAGATAGTTTCCTCTTTACTTTTCAGAACTTTGTTCTTCAGAATTCTTTTCAGTAGATTTTTTCTCTGTGGAACTTTTTTCTGTATCCTTTTCTTTGTCTGAAGCCGCCATACACTGCATCATTTCCTTCGCAGTCATGGACGTATTCAGGGTATAGACTCCCGGGAGCAGCTTGCCATCATAAGAAGACAGCTTTAGCTGGGCCCGGAACAGATTCGCATCTGTGATCAGTCCCTTATCTTCTAAGAGTGTTGCAATCTCGTCACCAGACATTCCCTTTTCGATCTGCACGATCACATCCTTGCCCGGCTCCTTTGCCACCGGCTGCTCGGTAAATACACGATAACCAAAATCATAGGCAAAGCCACCCAGCTTGAAAAAGCCAAAAATGATCAATACAAAAACCAGAATGGAAAAGCTGATACTTACGATTTTCATAACAATTTTGCTTGTACTCATAGTAACACCCCTTGCTTATCATTCGTTTACGAATCCGACTTCAAAATCAAGTCCTTCGATCAGTCTCCAGTTGATCGTCTGGATCAGTCTGCAAAATGCGATCTCAGCAGCAAGATACTCCTCCACGACCGGATTCCTGCGGATCTCTGTATTTTCCCGCTCCAACCGGTCCACCTCATCAAAAAGGTTCACATTTCCACTGTTCTGGATCTGATAATTCTTCTTCCGGGATTCATGCACTGTATGCTCTAATTCCGGATGCTCATGAAGTGCCTTTTTTGCATTCTGGTAACGCACATATTCTTCACTTTCGCGAAGCGTCTCTAAAAATACTTCAAAAGCCTGCTCTATCCGTCTCATGAAGCACCTACACCTCCATAATAATCGGCATGATCATCGGTCTTCTCTTTGTCTCCTTCCAGACAAAATCTCCAAGAGAATCCTTGATCTCAGTCTTAATCTTGCTCCAGTCTGTGATATTTTTCTCCATACAATACTCAACCGTATCTTCTAAGACAGCCTTTGCTTCATCCATCAGGCTCTCAGCACCACGGACATAAACAAATCCACGCGATACGATATCCGGTCCTGCGACCACACGTCCGCTTCCGCTTTCTAAAGTCAGAACAACGATAATGATTCCTTCCTCTGCAAGTCTCTGACGGTCACGTAACACGATGTTTCCGACATCACCGACACCAAGTCCGTCAACCATGACATCCCCAACTGTTACATGTCCGGTCACTGCTGCAGAGTTCTCATCCAGCTCGAGTACATCACCGGAAGAAAGCAAGAAGATGTTCTCCTTTGGAATACCAAGCTCCTGTGCGATTCCTGCCTGTGCCTTTAAGTGCTTGTACTCTCCGTGTACCGGTATCGCATACTTTGGATGAACCAGAGAATAGATCAGCTTGATATCCTCCTGACACGCATGTCCGGAAACATGTACATCCTGGAAAATAACCTCTGCGCCTTTCATTGAAAGCTCATTGATCACACGGGAAACTGCCTTTTCATTTCCCGGAATCGGGTTCGAGCTGAACACGATCGTATCATTCGGCTTGATCGTGATCTTCTTATGCATGCCGGATGCCATTCTCGAAAGTGCTGCCATGGACTCTCCCTGGCTTCCGGTTGTAATCAGTACCGTCTGCTCATCCGGATAATTTTTCAGCTGTTCAATATCGATCAGGGTATTGTCCGGGATCGTCAGATATCCAAGCTCGGATGCCGTATTGATAATGTTAACCATACTGCGTCCTTCGATGACAACCTTTCTTCCGTAGCGGTATGCCGTATTGATGATCTGCTGTACACGGTCTACGTTCGAGGCAAAGGTTGCAATGATAATTCTGGTATTCTTATGGTCTGAGAAAATGGTATCAAATGCCTTTCCAACCGTCTTCTCTGACATGGTAAAGCCCGGTCTCTCTGCATTCGTACTGTCACACATCAGCGCAAGTACGCCCTTCTTTCCGATCTCACCAAAACGCTGTAAATCAATCGCATCTCCAAATACCGGTGTGTAATCCACCTTGAAATCTCCGGTATGGACAACGATACCTGCCGGAGAATAGATGGCAAGTGCTGCTGCATCCTGAATACTGTGGTTCGTCTTGATAAATTCCACGCGGAAACAACCAAGGTTGATATGCTGTCCGTATTTTACGACCTTACGCTTTACCTTAGAAAGCATCTTATGCTCTTCTAACTTGTGATCAATAATACCCATCGTAAGCTTTGTCGCATAGATCGGTACATTGATCTCACGTAAGACATATGGGATCGCTCCGATATGATCCTCGTGACCGTGTGTGATGAAAAATCCCTTCACCTTATCAATGTTCTCCTTCAGATATGTCACATCCGGGATGACAAGGTCGATTCCGTACATATCATCTTCCGGAAAAGACAATCCACAGTCTACCACAATGATACTGTCCTCATACTCAAAGGCAGTGATATTCATACCGATCTGCTCTAAACCACCAAGTGGAATGATTTTTAATTTTGAATTTGTCGCTTTTTCTTTTTCTTTCTTCAAATCTGCTCCTCCTGTTCTTCTATTTACCGTACTCTGCATGCGAATGATCCGTGTTCATGCCAAAAAGACAAGAAACCCGCCAAGCGCGTCTCTCACATTGTTGGAATGCTCCACACCTTATTCATTCATAACTTACTAAAACTGAATATCCACGTCCTCTAAAAGTTCTGCAAAAACCTTTGCAATGGCTTCTAACTCTCTGTCATCCTCTACCATCTCATAGGCAGCATCCGAATCTGTTCCGCCCGGGATCTCCTTTAACACAAATGCGTCGGAATCTCCTTCTTCATCGACCGTTACCATCAGATAATTCACATTTCCAATCGTTGTCTGTTCTACCACATAAAACTCGACACGTTCATCCGTATCCGGATCTATGAATTCTACTTTTTCCATGTAATCTCCATTCTGTTTTTGATGCGTTCTCGCCCGTCTGAAGACCAGACCCTTACGCATGCATCTTATTTAACGACTGCATGAATCAAGATACCCCTGTAAAATAAATACAGCAGCTATCTTATCCACATAATTTTTGCGATCTTCTCTTCTTATGGATGCTTCCATCATCGCCTTGTCTGCGGCAACAGTGGTCAGACGTTCATCCCAGAGAACCACCTCTAAGCCTGTACGTCTCTCTAACATCGCTTTAAACTCCAGTGTCCTTTCACAGCGTTCACCCTCGGAATTATTCATATTCTTCGGATAACCCAAAACAATCTTCTCAACCTGATATTCTGCAATCAGCTCTTCAATACGCGCCAGTGTCTGCCGCAGCTTTCCCTCTGATTTCCTGCGAATAATCTCAACGCCCTGTGCAGTGATCAGCAATTCGTCACTCACAGCAACACCAACGGTTTTTGAGCCGAAATCAAGTCCTATAATCCGCATAATGTCTCCTACTTCCAGGAATTGTTCCTGATATATTCCTTCAGGATCTCTTCCACGAGCTCATCACGTTCTACCTTCATAATCAGTGTTCTGGCATTATTATGGCTGGTGATATATGTCGGATCTCCAGACATAATGTATCCAACGATCTGATTGACCGGATTGTATCCTTTTTCGGAAAGTGCCTGGTATACAATGGCAAGTACATCCTTTACCTGGATCTCCGGTTCTTTTTCAACTTTAAAATATTGTGTATGATTTATGTTCTGCATTTTGTCACGCCCTTATTTTTGCTCTTTTGTTCTTTTGAATGAAAAAGCATCGCTGATCTTATTCTAATATAAATTGAATCAAAATTCAACCATAAGATATATTTCCCCGGTAAGACATTGTGAAATCTTTCCGCGGACAAATGTGTTTGCTTTTTCTGCTGCTTGATTTTCCGGTACTTTCACTGCTATTTTTACATATTCCTTCGTATAACCTGTCAGATAAGTTTCTCCCTCATATTCGAAGGTTTCTTCTAATAATGCGGTAACTTCCTTTCCGATATAATACTCGCGGAACTCTTCTGACATCTGCTGTTCTAACTCGATAAGCCTTGCACTACGCGTTGTCTTTACCTGCTCCGGCACCTGATCCTTCATCACTGCCGCCTTTGTTCCCTGCCGCTTGGAATATTTAAAAATATGCATCTCATAGAAATGGATACGCTCTAAAAATTCCTTCGTTGTTTCAAATTCTTCCTCCGTCTCTCCCGGGAATCCCACGATCACATCGGTTGTGATCGCCGGATGTTCGTAATACCTGCGAAGCAGCTTACACTTTGCGGCATAAGACGTTGTATCATAACGCCGGTTCATTCGCACTAAGGTTGCATCGCAGCCGCTTTGCAGGGACAGATGGAAATGCGGACACAACTTCGGCAGCTTTGCGATCCCAGATACGAATTCTTCGGTAATGATATTCGGTTCTAAGGAACCTAACCGGATCCGCTCAATGCCATCGATCTTATGCACCTCTTGGATCAGATGAAGCAGGTTGTCCTCCCTGTCAATTCCAAAGGAGCTTAAATGGATACCGGTCAGGACCACCTCATGATAGCCGTTTGCCGCAAGTGTGGTCACTTCCTTTACCACATCCTCGGTCTGTCTGCTGCGCACCCTTCCTCTGGCATACGGGATAATACAGTAACTGCAGAACTGGTTGCAGCCATCCTGTACCTTCAAAAAGGCTCTGGTATGCTCCGCTGTTTTTTCTAACTGCATTTCCTCGTATTGTTCATGTGCCCTGTTGATATTTTTCACATTCATTTTTTCCGGCCGGTCCGCCTCATATTTTGCAAGGATATCTACCAGCTCATGCTTTTTATTATTCCCGATAATGATGTCAATCGATTCATCTGCCTTTGCCTGCTCCGGTGATGTCTGCACATAACAGCCTGCCGCAACCACGATACTTTCCGGATTCTCCTTCTTGGCACGATGGAGCATCTGGCGTGATTTCCGGTCTGCCATGTTCGTCACCGAACAGGTATTTATAATATAAACATCTGCATATTCCGTAAACGGAACGATCTCATAACCAGCCTTTTCTAAGAGCTGCTGCATCGCCTCAGTTTCGTATGCATTTACTTTACATCCCAAATTATGTAATGCCGCTTTTTTACTCAACTTTTTTTTCCTTTCTTCTGGTTGACTTTTCCATTAAAAAACGTTACTATTAAGTAAGAAAATTTATAGTAACCAAGGAGGTCTCTATATGAAAACAGTTCAAATTTCTTTAAATTCAATTGACAAGGTAAAAGCATTCGTTAATGCTATCACACAGTTCGAATTTGATTTCGATTTAATCTCTGGCAGATATGTTATTGATGCAAAGTCCATCATGGGTATCTTCAGCTTAGACCTGTCAAAGCCAATCGATTTAGCAATTCATGCTGAGTCTAACATGGATGAAATATTAGAAGCATTAAAGCCTTACCTTGTATAGTCACTGTATCAAGGGGGTATAAAGGATTACACAGATGTGTAATCCTTTTTCTTTGCCCAAATATTTCTTCTTACTCTGCTTCCGCCCAGATCACTTCTACGGAATCAATTGCTTCTTTCATCAGTTCGTCGATCTTCCCTGCAAGCTTTGTCTCAGAACGCTTGATCACCTTAAGGCTTGGTTTGGTAACCGGGTGCTTTGCGACAAAGATCGTACAACAGTCTTCAAACGGCTGGATCGATGTCTCATATGTCTCGATCTTCTCTGAAATATCAACGATCTCCTGCTTATCCATTCCAATAAGCGGACGGTATACCGGAAGTTCACATACTTCATTTGTAACGGCAAGTGACTGCATGGTCTGGCTTGCAACCTGTCCGATACTCTCTCCGGTAACAAGTCCGAGACACTTTGATTCATTTGCAAAGTGCTCTGCAATCTTCATCATATACCGGCGCATAATGATCGTTAACTCCTCATGCGGGCACTGCTCATAGATATAGAGCTGGATATCGGTAAAGTTTACCACATTTAACTTGATCGGTCCGCTGTAACGCGCAACGATCTTCGCAAGATCTACGACTTTCTGTTTTGCACGTTCACTGGTATATGGCGGTGCATGGAAGTAAGTTGCTTCGATCGTAACGCCACGTTTTGCGATCATATAGCCTGCAACCGGACTGTCAATTCCGCCGGATAATAATAACATTGCCTTTCCATTCGATCCTACCGGCATTCCACCAGGTCCCGGAATCTCTTCGGAATAAATATTGATCTGATTACGGATCTCAATGGATACAACGACATCCGGATGATGTACGTCTACGGACATCTCCGGGAAAGCATCTAAGATCTTCTCTCCCATTGCCGCATTGATCTCCATGGAATCCATCGGATAATTTTTTCTGGCTCTTCTTGCATTCACTTTAAAAGTCAGATGCTTATCTTCGTATGCATGGTCTAAGTAAGCAATCACATCTTCTGCGAGCTTATCAAAGCCCTCGTCCTCTACCAAAACAACCGGGCAGAAACCTACCACACCAAACACGCGGCTTAATGCCTCGATCGTCTCATCATAATCATAATCCCCGGAAAGCACTTCTGCATAAATACGTCCCTGCTCCCTGCGTACATGGAACTCTCCGTCTACCGGCTTTAATGCATAATTGATCTGTTTTACCAGCATATCTTCGAAAAGGAAACGATTCTTTCCCTTAATTCCGATCTCACCATATTTGATTAAAAATGCTTTGTACATATTCTTTGTCATATTTCCTCTTTCCCATGCTTTCCCTGATCCGGAAAAGCCTGACTGATTCTTCTTAGTGTCTTGTGTAACGGCGAAGTACCGGCAGTAATTCCCGCAGTACCTCTAAGGTATAAGTGATCTCTTCCATCGTCATATGGATACTAAAACTGAAACGGACTGTGGAATCTAAAAGCTCCTGTTTTACACCAATACTTTTTAAGGTACGGCTGATCGATGGCTTATTCGAAGAACATGCCGAACCTGCAGAAACATAGATTTCCTTATCCTCTAAGGAATGAAGCAGTACCTCGCTGCGGATGCCTGCAAAGCTTGCACTTACCACATGTGGTGCACTGTCTCTTCCTGTTTTTCCATTGACGGTTACGCCCTCTAATCCGAGAAGTCCCGCAACGAGTGCGTCCTTTAATTCATACAGATGGTTCACATTCGTTTCAAAATCTTCATAGATCTCTGCGGCTGCCTCGCCTAAGCCCGCGATCGCCGGTACATTCTCTGTTCCCGAACGCATTCCCTTCTGCTGGCCGCCTCCAAAAAGGATCGGCTTGATCTTCGTCTTTTCTTTTACATACAAAAATCCGCTTCCCTTTGGTCCATGGATCTTATGTCCACTGACCGAAAGCAGATCAATGCCGGTTTTCTTCGGATAGATCCGAAGCTTTCCGTAAGACTGGATCGCATCTACATGGATCAGGGTATTTGGATTTTTCTCCTTAATGATCCGGACTGCCTCTTCGATCGGCTCGATTGCACCGATCTCATTATTCACCTGCATGATAGAAACAAGGATCGTTTCCTCATCCATTGCTTCTTCTAATGCAGAAAGAGAAATGATCCCGTCCGCATCCACCGGAAGATAGGTGACCTGAAATCCCTGTTCCTCTAAGTACTGCATCGGGTTTAAAACGGATGCATGCTCGATCGATGTGGTTATAATATGCATGCCGGCACGTCTATTTGCCATTGCGGTTCCGATGATCGCAAGGTTATTCGACTCTGTTCCGCCGGATGTAAAAATCAGTTCCTTCTCACTTACTTTTAATGTTTTTGCAATTTTCTTTTTCGCTTCTGTGATATACTGTTCTGCTTCCATCCCCTTGCGGTGAAGCGATGATGGATTCCCGTAATCCACCCGCAAAAGCTCTACCATCTTATCGCAGGCACGTTTTGAGCACTGCGTGGTAGCTGAATTATCCAAATATGCTTCCATATCTCTTGCTTCTTTCTATTCTAATCCTGTATAACGTGACAGGTCTGCCTAGACTGCATTTATCTGCTTTCCTGCCCGCCATATCCTTCTAACTGCATCATAAGAAGTGACATCGTACAGATGCCTGCTGTGTCGGTTCTTAAGATACGCTTTCCAAGAGAGATCTCCTGCATATTCTCTCTTGCAGCCGCGATCTCTTCTTCGGCGAACCCGCCCTCCGGTCCGATGATCACGCTGATGGATCTGCCCGGGCGTACCTCTTCTAAGGCTTCTCTTGTGCCCTGCATCCCACGCGCATTCTCATACGGCACCAGACGTACCTCACACTCACCCGCATACTGCAACGCTTCCCGATACGTCATCACGTCATGAATCCTCGGTATCATGCTCCGCTTTGACTGTTTTGCAGCACTCTCTGCGATCGCCTGCCAGCGTTTCACCTTGTTCGCTGCCTTTTTTTCATCCAGCTTCACGACACAGTACTTCATGGCAACCGGGATGATCTCATAGACGCCTAACTCGACCGCCTTTTCGATCACCGTCTCCATCCGGTCTCCCTTTGGCAGTGCCTGAAAAAGAAAGATCTTCGATGGCAGCTCGGTTCCTTCTGCATCCGCGATCGTAATATCCGCCTGTACAAATTCTTCCCCGATCTCTGCGATTTTACAAAAATAATTCTTCCCGCTCTGACTGCTGATACGGATCGTCTCTCCGATCTTCATGCGCAGTACATTGCGGATATGGTTCACATCACTTCCGGTGATCGTCACATATTCTTTTCCAATCTGTTCATCCTGTACAAAAAACTGATGCATAGAATCATGATGCCTTTCTCTTTGTTCTAAATTAAAGTGCGCGCTTGCCCTTTCTATTTTGAAATTAACACTTACGTGCCGTGATGTTCACCCACTCACCCTGATGGTTGATTTCTAATACCTCAAAGCCTGCCTGCTCGATTGCTTCCTTCACTTCGTTCTCCTTGAAGTCAATGATACCGGAAGTAATGAAAATACCATCCTTTTTCAGGCGTGCCGGAATCACCGGTGCCATCGGGATAATGACATCCGCTAAAATATTTGCAACCACAATATCATACTTTTTGGTTCCGACTGTCTCCTGTAAATTCGTATCATCGATCAGATTACCGACGTAGAACTCCCCAAGGGAACGTTCTAAGTGGTTGACCTCCATATTCTCATAGGTCGATGTCATACAGTTCTCATCAATATCCGTGCCGACCACATGACCTGCACCAAGCTTTAGAGCTGCGATCGAGAGAATTCCACTTCCGCAGCCCACATCGAGTACCATATCGCCCTTTTTCATGTACTTGCGAAGCTGATGGATACAAAGCTGTGTTGTCTCATGCTTACCGGTACCAAAGGAAATACCCGGATCGATCTCAAT
>CACZPJ010000050.1 GCA_902782995.1 uncultured Lachnospiraceae bacterium
ATTATAGCATTGGAGGTTTTATTATCTAGGGCTAAAGCCGGATGGGGATCCACCTGCATAGCAGGTGGTTTATTGTATAAGATACAAAAAGAACCGGCCATCCGGATTATAATTTCATCCGGATGATCGGTTCTGTGTTGTGTTAAGATATAAGATCTTATAAATGCTGCAAATCTGATACAATATAAGAATTTTACGACTTCTTCCTGTGATCCGCAAATGCGAGGATCATATCGACACAGCCATCGATTCCAAGCTTGCTGCTGTCAAGGCAAAGATCGTAGCTTCTCGAATCGCCCCATTTCTTACTGGTGTAGTAATTGTAGTAGCTTGCACGCTGTTTGTCGGTCTTCTGGATCAGGTCACGTGCTTTGTTCTCCGGTAAGTTTTCCTTCGCCATGATCTGTTTGATACGATAATCCATATCAGCGTGAATGAATGTATTGATGCAGTTCGGATTCTCCGATAATGCATAATCAGCACATCTTCCGACGATGACACAGGATTCTGTAGAAGCAATCTTCTTGATCGTCTCAAACTGTGCTAAGAATACCTTGTGATTCAACGGCATATCTAAAAATGGAGCTGATGAATAGCCACTCATAGAGTACGTATCCATAACCAGTGAGTATAAAAAGCTGTTTGTCGGCTTTTCATCCTGATTCTCAAAGATCTCCTGACAGAAGCCGCTTTCCTTGGCTGCCATCTTAAGAAGTTCCTTATCGTAGCACTTAATGTTCAGTCTGTTGGCGAGAGCTTCACCGATTGCCTTACCTCCGCTGCCAAATTCTCTTCCGATTGTATAAATTACATTACTCATATGCATCCCACCTTTTGTGTGTATTTACTACTTTTATATATGAATTATACAACATATTGGACAATATGTACAGAATTTATTATACAATTTTTCGAAAATATTTCTACTTACTATTGTTTAGATAACAATTCACTTCCTGGCGTCCTGTCATGTAACGTTTTTTTATTACTTTTTCTTTTAGCCGATCTTCCAGCCTTCCGCTTTTTTCCGGATCTCTACAAACTGCCTGTATTTTCCATCCTGACGGATCAGTTCCTCATGCGTACCGCACTCCGCAATCCGTCCGTCGTCCACAACCAGAATCTGATCTGCCTGCTCGATCGTGGCAAGCCGATGTGCAATCGTAATGATCGTCTTTCCTCTTGTCAGCTCCGTTACCGCGTTCTGGATCAAATGCTCGTTTTCCGGATCGATACTTGCCGTCGCTTCATCGAGTATGATGATCGGCGCGTCCTTTAACATGGCTCTTGCAATGGAAATACGCTGTTTCTGCCCGCCGGAGAGGGTATCACCGCCCTCTCCGATCACCGTGTCATAAGCCATTTGGCAATTCCATGATAAAATCATGACAGCATGCTTTTTTTGCTGCCTCAATCATCTCTGCCTCCGTCGCGTCCGGTTTTCCGAAACAGATATTCGCACGTATTGTATCATGGAACAGATACACGTTCTGGAACACCATGGAAATATTAGAAAGCAGACTGTCACAGGTCAGTTCCTTAATATTGTGCCCGCCAATACGGATGCTTCCCACATTTACGTCATAAAAACGCGCGATCAGGCTGCAGATCGTTGTTTTTCCGGAACCAGACGGTCCGACAATCGCGGTCGAAGTCTTTTCCGGTATCTGAAAGGTTACATCCTTTAGGATCGTTCTGCTGTCATAGCCAAAGTTAACATGCCGAAATTCAATATCATAATGATCTAACGGAATGTCCTTTCCGTCGCTGTCAATATAGTTTTCTTTCTTTAAGGCATCTAGCTGATCCATCGCGTCCTCGATAATACTTAATACATGAGCACTGTCACTGATCGGTTCTACACTTGCAAATATCTCAAATGAGAAGAATACGAAGATGAGCATCATGGAAAAATCCATCTGTCCGTTCCGTGCCATGAAAAAAACTGTTAACAGCATATCATAACAAAAGGGTTTTGTCTGTCCCGTTTCGTCGTTTTTGTTCCGTTTAGACATTTTCCTTACAGCAAAAAGAACCGGCAGCATCAATTCATGACTACTGTCGGTTCTTATAAATTCATTGAAATAGATCTTTCGCAGATCTTATGCTTATGCTTCCGGTAATACGAACTTGCTTACAAGATCATCTAAGGATGTTGCCTGTGCAGATAACTCCTGACTGGTTGCAGAAGACTCTTCTGCTGCTGCGGAGTTATTCTGGATAACTTCTGAGATCTGGTTTACACCTGCCTCAGCCTGATCCATTGCATCTGCCTGTCCTCTTGCAACTTCGCTGATACCCTTTGAAGATTCTGCAATCTTCTGGATTCCGTCTACAACATCTGCAATAGACTGTGCGGCACGGTCTGCGGCTTTATTACCATCTTCAATCTCCTGTAATGCACCTTCGATCAGATCTCTGGTATTTACAGCAGACTTTGTGGTCTGTTCAGCAAGCTGACGGATCTGATCCGCAACAACCGCGAATCCTCTTCCGGCTTCACCGGCTCTTGCAGCCTCGATAGAAGCATTTAAGGAAAGCAGATTGGTCTGGGATGCAATATCCTCGATCTCAGAGATAATGTCTCCGATCTTCTTGGAGGTCTCATCGATACGTGTCATGGCATCTACCATAGCCTTCATTTCTTCACTGCTCTTACCGACTTCTTCTGCATACTTCTGAGCCTGCTCATATGCACCATGTGCATCCTCTGCTGCATGGTCAATATTATCTGTAATACTTGTAATCGTAGCCTGTAACTCTTCTACTGCGCCAGCCTGATCGGTTGCTCCTTCAGCCATGCTCTGGGAAGATTCAGCCAGATTTGTTGCTCCTGCTGATACCTGTGCAGATGCTTCGCTGATAGACTGGATCGTACCGATCATCTGATCACGCATTACACGCATTGCAACAAGGAGTTCTTCAAAATCACCAACATATTTTTCTCTGTGATCGGATGTAACTGCATAATTGCCGTTCGCCATCTGATCCATCAGGGAACCGGCATCATTGATAACGGTATTTAAGGTATCTGCCATCTCGTTTGCAGTTGTGATCATAGCAGCAACTTCATCGTTAGACTTGATCTCCGGGAACGGATCATGGAGATTACCCTGTGCAAACGTCTTTAAACGTGCTTCTAATGCCTGGATCGGAGTTGCAATACCCTTTGCAATGGATGCGCCCATTCTTTTAGAAACTACAATACCAATGATGATAATCACAATGATTACAATGATAAAGACAATAGATACAACTTCCAGACGTAGTGCCAGAGCATCTCCCTGTGTAACATTGGCATCCATTAAAGCTGCTAACTGGGAGTAAATCTCATCGTATAACGGTCCGACATCATCCCGCATCATTTCCTGAGCCTTGATACTTGCTTCATTATCGGTTGTCTTTCCGACAGCGATCGTCTTCTGTTCTGCATTCCAGTAAGCCTCTAACTTGGAATCAATGTCATCGTAGATCTCACGTTCTGCCTTGGATGAAACAGTCTCATCTACGGCAGCCCAGTACTCCTCAAAGGCTTCCTTTTTCGAATCACGTGTATCGTTCATCTGTGTGATAAGATCAGCATCATTATAACCGATAACGCCTCGTGCTGCGGATCTGGTCTCCGCAAAGGTTACCATTGTCTTACCGATGTCACCCTGTGAAAAACCATAATTAACAAGTGCACTCTTATACCGTGTCATTACGATTGCAAGCATGATCACACCTAAGACTGCAGCTATGGCTCCAATCAATGAAACCATACGGAACGATTTCGTCAAACGTCCCTGAATCTTTTCGTTTTGAAACATACGTTTCCTCCTTTGTTTTTAGCAATTCTCCTACGAATTGTTTCTTTCGTATATGCGTCAGAAGACACACTTTAAGCACATTATAGCACGTTTTCGTGAAATATCAAAGTCTTATAGCTTTTTTAGCAATTTTAGAAAATATTCCGGTAAAGGCGCGCTGACTTCCATATATTCATGCGTTGAAGGATGGATAAAACCGATCGTCATTGCATGCAGGGTCTGTCCCTGTAAATGATAAGGATTCTTCTGTGAACCATAGATGGTATCACCGAGCAGCGGATGTCCGGTACTTGCCATATGCACACGGATCTGGTGTGTCCGTCCGGTCTCTAACTCGAATTCCATATAGGTTGCATTTGCAAAGCGTTCTAATACCTTATAATGTGTCACCGCCGGCTTGCCGTTTTTCTCATTGACCGCCATTTTCTTGCGCTCGGTCGGATGCCTGCCGATCGCACCTTCGATCCTTCCACTCTCCTGCTTTACGACTCCGCTTACGATACCACGGTATCTGCGCGTGACCGAGTGCTCCTTGATCTGCCCGGCAATAAAGCGGTGGCATTCATCGTTTTTACAGACGATCAGTGATCCGGTTGTATCCTTATCGATCCGGTGTACGATACCCGGACGGATCTCACCGTTGATGCCGGAGAGCTGATCCTTACAGTGATACATGATGGCATTGACAAGCGTCCCGGTATAATGTCCCGGACAGGGGTGTACGACCATCCCCTTTGGCTTATTTACGATCAGAAGATCTTCATCTTCATATAAAATATCAAGTGGTATGTCCTCCGGTAAGATTGCAACCGGAACCGCAGGCGGAATCTCAACTTCGATCAGATCCTCGGCATGTACACGGAAGTTCGCTTTTTCTGTTTTTTCATTGACCTTCACATGATCCTCTTTGATCAGCTTCTGGAAAAAAGTCCGTGACTGTCCGGGATAGATCCCTGCTAGGATCTTATCGAGACGTTCGCCTTCCTGTTCATTATTTATCTCAAAACTCTCTCTCTGCATAAAAATAACCATGCCTTTTCTCAGCCTGCAGACTTCAAGCTGCAGACACAATACTTACAAAATGGATAACGTTCATTTTATCCTCATTTTTTTGATGGGAAAATCTGATTCAGGTCCTCTTCTTTATAATAAAATAAGAGAAAAATGATCAGACCGATCGCGCCTACGGTAACGTAGATATCTGCAACATTAAAAATCGGAAAGTTGATCAGCTTAAAATAAAAGAAATCAACGACGTAATTGTTTGCTACCCGGTCGATCATGTTTCCGACTGCCCCGGCGGCAAGAACTACGGTAATGATACGCAGTGGCAGGAATCTGCGGTTCAGTGGCTGCTTACTGTAAAACCATACGGCAATCAGCAAAAAGATAACCGTGATCACCAGAAAAAATCCCCGTCTGCCCTGAAAGATGCCAAATGCTGCACCGCGGTTCTCTAAATACTGCAATTCAAACACCCCGGAGATCAACGGAACCGGACTCTGCCCCTTCAGATGGTGCACTACCAGATATTTACTCCATTGATCAAATAGAATCAGAAGAACAGCAGCGATCAGACCGATTACTGCATGTAAGAGCCTCCCTGACGGAATATGCGCTTTATTTTTTGTACTCATGTTCAAGAATCCTTTCTCTTCCTTCATTCCCAATCCTTATTTCAGGATAAAACGGATTGCTTCTAAAAGCTGTTCGTCAGTCAGTTCACGGGTAATATACGCTTCTCCAACCTGTTTTAAGAGAATAAAGTTGATCTTACCCGCCTGCATCTTCTTATCAGACTTTGTCGTCTTAAGGATCTGCGCATCCTCTAATCCGGTAGTAGAAACCGGAAGATCGAAGTGACCAAACGTCTCTATGATATGATCGCATACTTCCTTGGAAAGATTCCCTTCCCGATAAGATAAAAAGGAAGCTGCGACACAGCCGATCGCGACACATTCTCCATGATATAACCGGAAATCGGATAGCTTTTCTACTGCATGACCGATCGTATGTCCGAAGTTTAAAAGTGCGCGCTCGCCCTTTTCCTTTGGATCGTTTTCTACGACTTCGCGCTTGATCTGACAACTGCGATAGACCATCTCTTCCATAACCGGAAGGTCTAATGCCATAATTGCAGCGTAGTTGTCCTTCATCCACTGGAAATAAGCAGCATCTTTGATCAGCCCATGCTTTAAGATCTCAGCAATTCCGGAAGAAAGCTGACGTTTTGGCAGGGTATTCAATACAGAAAGATTCATATATACCAGTGCCGGCTGATGGAACGCACCGACCATATTCTTGTACTGCTTAAAGTCGACTCCGGTTTTTCCACCGATGCTGCTGTCTACCTGTGCTAAAAGCGATGTCGGAATCTGTACAAAACGGATGCCGCGTAAGTAGGTTGCGGCTGCAAAGCCGGTCAGATCACCGACCACACCACCACCAAGTGCGATCAGCATATCGTGACGGTCAAAGCCCTTTAAGATCAGATGTTCATATAAGGCTTCCACCGTGTCTATATTTTTCGATGCTTCTCCGGCTTCAAACACGAAGGAATGCACCTGTGAAAAAGCAGTCTGTAAGCAGTCTGCTACCTGATCTAAATAGATCTTCGCAACCTGTGAATCGGAAACGATGCAAAGCTTCTGTCCACTGGTGCAGCCGATCTCCTTTAGTGCATCGGTTAAGTCTGAAAAATCCTCCCGGATCAAAATCTCATACGCAAGGCTTCCTTCATAAGATACCGGTATTGTTTTTGCCATGTTACCTCTCACTCCATTTCTAAATATACTTTTTATATAAAATCTTCATACGGTCTTTTTTCGTTACGCCCAAAGCTCCTGCAAATAAGAACTTTCCATAACCGCGGATGGAAATGACGTCATTTTCCTTACACAGATAGGTATTATGCAGACATTCACTGCCCATTACGGCAACTTTTCCACTCTGGATCAGGGCTACCGCATTGCTTCTGGACTTATGGATCATCGCAGCTACGACATTATCGATCCGGTTTGAGGAGATAACCGCCTCATATTCCTGCATCTTAGGCTGGATGTTCAGGCTGCCCGCATCAACCGGTGCAAGCTGCACGATCGTATGTCTGATCTGTGTGATCTCTGAAAGCAGATAGTCTGCGATCTCTTTTTTGCAGAAAAGATATGCACCATCCTCTGCGACTGAAATATCTCCGATCTTCGCACGCTCTATGCCAAGACTCATCACCGCACCGAGAATATCGCGGTGTGAAAGCTCTTCTGCAAACTTTGGATAGGCAGGTGACAGCTTTAGGCAGATGATGGGATAATCCCAGGCATAAGAAAGAGCATCAGGAACAAAAGCTGCTATCTGACGCTCTGCATATGCATATCCACCAAACACTTCGTAATGCACAGAATACTTTCCGGAATTCTGGTGGAGAATATTCAGTTCACTGAGTGTTAAAAAATCACTGAAAGTTACAATATCTCTCTTATATGCCTGATTCGAAAGATCGATAAACCGTTTTTCGGTCAGTAAATTCTCACTCATAGCCTGTCCTATCTGATGTCAGTCTGTATTCCGGATGTGTCAAAAGAATCTAAGATATTCTGGAAATCGCCGGAAATGTCAACTGCCTCCGGTGTAATAATGAATATGTACTTAGAGATCTTCTGAAGATTGCCACGGATCGCATAACAGGAACCGGATGCAAAGTCAATGATCCGCTGTGCAACTTCTACATCAAGGCCTTCCACATTCAGTACAACGGTACGGTTCTGTAACAGGGTATCGGTAATCTCGATCGCTTCATCAAAAGAAGTCGGCTTGATGACACAGACAGACATCCCATTGCTGCTGCGCTTGCTGCTGCGCATCGGAGTGATCTTCGAGACATTCTTCGTGGTCTCACGGACATCCGCTATATCGGTTGTCTTCTCCTCCTTACGGAACATCTTCTTCTTCGGAGTATCGTCTTCTTCCTCTTCGTAGTAATCATCCTCGTAGAACTCATCGTCATCATCCGGACTCAGACGCATCACATCCATAAATTTATCAAATAATCCCATGATATAAATCTCCTAATCTATTTATTATAATTACGTGCTCCAAAGATTCCGGTACCGACACGGACGATCGTTGCACCTTCTTCGATTGCAACCATATAGTCTCCGGTCATACCCATTGAAAGCACATTCATAGATACATTATCAATGTTTTTCGATGCGATGTCAACAGATAATTGCTTGATGCCACGAAAATAAGTACGGTTCTCTTCCGGATCTTCTACGAAAGGCGCGATCGTCATAAGTCCCTGAATGCGGAGATTCTCTAATTCTGAGATCTGCTTTACCAACTCCATGGCATCTTCCTTACTGATGCCGAACTTGCTCTCTTCGTCAGCAATGTTGACTTCTACAAGGATCGGAACCACAAGGTTCTTTTTCTTTGCCTGGATATTGATCTCCTCTGCTAAGCGGTAAGAATCTACGGAATGGATCAGACATGCCTTGTCGATCACATGCTTTACCTTATTACGCTGTAAATGTCCGATCATATGCCAGCGGATGTCCTTTGGCAGCTCGGGATACTTTGCTTCGATCTCCTGTACTTTATTCTCTCCAAAGTCACGGATTCCTTCGTCATAGATCTCCTGAAGCATGGAAACCGGCTTGGTCTTACTTACTGCAACTAATGTTACTTCGCTTCTGTCACGTCCTGCCTTTTTGCAGGCAGCCTCGATATTTTTTTCAACCTGTGCAAGATTTTCTTTTAACATGTTCTCATACCTTTCTGTCTTATTCTTTTACTGAAGTACATCATCTTCCTGTATGGAATCACCCTTTAAGGCGATGTGATCATAGAGCGAGATCCCATACGCAGTGCCCGTACGGACAATGGAATATTCTTCATTCTGAAACAGGATATCGACCTGTTTGAAAACGGCATAGCCCTTGTTGACATTGTATACACCAAGCAGCTTATCCGTTGCGCCTACGGTGTAGGTCTTTGAAGAATCCGGCATTTTTATAACCGTTCCATTTGCAATGGTATCTTCATCAATATAATAAAAATCTTCGGATTCATAGAACAGTTCTGTTTCTACGAATGTCGTTGATTCTGTCCCGTTTTTATCGGTTTTGCTGACAAGCAGTCCCTTTGCATTCGAGTCTCCGCCTTTGGTAAAATATCCCTTCGGGATCGTGAAGAACTCCTTTTTCGTGATCGCGGAATTCGGGATCTTAAGACCGGACTTTTCGTCTAATAAAAGCTCGACTTCCACATAACGCTCATTCGCAAAACGGATCATATTGTTATTCAGGTCTAAGACCATATAATAGCTGTCCCCGATCTGCTTCCAGGTGAAGTTCACCCAGCAGGTGGTGTCATCCTTGCGGAACTTGATCTGCACAACGCTCGAATCCTCCAGCCGTTCATACAGCTTGTCCGAAACGCCAAGCACGATCTGCCAGTTTTCACTGGTGATCAGCTTATAGACCGCATCGCCCGCCTGGACGGAAGTGTTCTGTTTCAGGTTATTCTTCGTATAATCTAATGGCTGTAACATCCCCGGATCAAAGGAATCCACGGTTACCGATTCATAGCCGTCGGTATAATACGTTACTATGCCGTCTTCCGGTGTTGTGACTAAATGGAAGGTCTGATTATTCTGTGCGTTTGCGACATAATCCCCGACCGAATCCAGCGCATTCTCATTGACCGCCTGCATCAGCCGGGAAGAAAGATCTTCCTTAAAGGAGTATACCGTTGAAAAATCATTCGCCTGATAACTGCCGGCAAAGGATGAAATCGTATTCCGCAGGGTACTGTAATCGTCATTCGACAGATCGATCGATGCATTGTCAGCATCCTTCATTTTTTTTGCAACATCGCCGTTTTCGTCTACGGAATAGATCAGATTCCCGGCACCTGCCTTGGCATCATCACTCAGATAATAATCTACATAACCGGAATAATCGGAATTGCAGACCTTTTCTGACCGGATGATAAAGCCATGATAAGTGTTGTTCTCTGCGATCGTTCCCTGTGAAACCTCGTATACGGAAATATGTTCCGTGGTAAAATAGGTATAAACATTGAAAACGATATATATAAAAATTATGCCAAAAAATACCACACCAATATTCAGATTCAATGGTCTGCGGTATTTTACAATCTTCTTTTTCTCAGCCATCCTTAAGCACCTTTCCAAATATGAATATTTTAACACTTTTTCGTATGAGATACAATCTTTCTTCCGGGATTCTATAAGAATAGAATGAAAAAAAACGTTCATACTAAAGAAAAAGGAGGTTTGACATGAAATCAAAAGGTTTAGATTATACAATTTTGACACTCGTCATCATTGGCGCAATCAACTGGGGACTGATCGGCTTTTTCCGCTTTGACCTTGTAGCATTTCTGTTTGGCGATATGAGCTGGTTATCCAGGATCATCTATGCCGTTATCGGAATCTGTGGTCTGTATATGGTCAGCACCTATGGACGGATACGATCCATGGATGAAGTTTAAACCGGCAGTCTTTCATCAAAAAAGGTGTCCTAAGCTTCCGCTTAAGACACCTTATCTTCTATTCCTGATTATAAAGCTAAAATGATCTTTGCCTTTGCACATTCCGGTAAATCGTCCTTCGCCTTGGAAACGCTTAATACGAATTTTACCTTGTACTTCTCACTGATAATATCAAGCTTCTCGATCGCATGACAGATCTCATCGTCCTTCATGTTCGAAATCGTTAAGAAGCTGTCTAAATACATCTCCTGCAAATCATTATCCTGTGATACGATTCCGCAGATAAAGCCTAAGAATTCATCACAATTCTCTACCGGATAATCCATTACATTGATCAGACGGATCTTTTTATCCAGCTCATACATATGCTTCTGGCTCTTATCCAGATATACAATGCTTCCGGCTGCATCCTTCACCGATGCATTCACCTTCTCTAAGAGGTGCTTTGTCTTTCCTTTTCCCTTTTCACCAGCAATAATCTCTACCATAGAATGTCCTCCTGTCTATCTCCCGAATCCGATAACTTACATTCGATCTTAGTATCATTATAGTATAACTGTTCTGAGAACACAACCGCTAATTCCCATATCCGGTCAGGATCTGGTTCATCAGAAGATACAGGTTGATCCTGCAATCAGCTTTTAACACGATTGAAATAATCTCCTGTCCCGCAGCATTCTGGGATAAGAGAACCAGACAATAGCCGGCATCCCCGGTTGTTCCGGTCTTACCACCTAAGATGGTAAAGCCATCCGGTGCTGTTTCATCTCCGGTAAAGTACTGATTCGTGCTCGTCCACTCCTGCGTCTTTGCTTCCCCGGCTGCACTGGTATAATTCGATGTATATGTAGTCGTCTGGATGATATTGCGGAAATCATCATTCGTGAGTGCTGCCTGAAAAAGCAGATACAGATCGTAGACACTCGTATAATGATTCTCATCCGGCAGACCATTCGGATTCACAAAATGTGAAGTCGTTGCACCTAACTTTGCTGCCTCTTCATTCATCTTATCCGCAAAGGTGGCAACATCCCCGCTGATATGTTCAGCGATCGCAATCGCAGCGTCATTCCCACTCTTCATCATCATTCCATATAACAGATCACGTAATGTCATCTGATCGCCCACCTGTAATCCACAGGTAGAAGAATTCGGATCAATGTCTAAGGCATTGGCACTGATCGTAACCACATCATCTAAATTCCCATACTTCAATGCAATATAAGCAGTCAGGATCTTCGTGGTACTGGCAGGATACAGCTTCTCATAGATATTCTGTGCATATGGGATCTCATGTGTCGCAGTATTAAATACACCTGCGCCTTCTGCAACCTGCGAATCTGTCGTATCCATACCGACATTCTCATAACCGCCGGTACAAAGGGAAGCTGAAAAAAACGGATCGGACTCCGTCTGCGCTTCTGCGCTCTGCATGGCATTCTCATAAACCGGATATGGATTCTTCCATGCTTCCGGCTTGCTGCCGCAGCCGGTAAGTGTACCGGATACCAGAGCAAGTGTCAGAATCCCTGCTGTTATCTTATTTATACATTTCACGCCACTCTAAATCTCCTCTATCTAAGGATTTGATCAGCAATTCGGCTGTTGCCAGATTCGTTGCCAACGGAATATTATGTGTATCACATAAACGTACCACACTATCGACGTCCGGCTCATGTGACTTCGGAGTCAGCGGATCACGTAAAAAGATCACAAGGTCGATCTCATTGTGCTCGATCTGGGCACCTAACTGCTGTGCGCCGCCAAGATGACCGGCAAGATATTTGTGGATGGAAAGATTTGCAACTTCTTCGATCAGACGACCTGTTGTTCCTGTTGCAAATAATTCGTTTTTGCATAAAATACCGCGGTATGCGATACAAAAGTTCTGCATTAATTTCTTTTTGGAGTCATGTGCAATTAAACCGATATTCATGTTGTTTCCCCCTATCCATATTTTTTCGGCTGAAGCCCGACATTTAAGACAAGTCCAATTCCGATAAAACACGAAACCAACGATGTCAGTCCATAACTTACAAATGGTAATGGAAGTCCAGTATTCGGCATCAAGCCTGTAACTACACATATATTAACAAATCCCTGAAAGCCCAGTAATGCTGCAACACCACAGCAGATCAGCTTCCCGGATAAGTCTTTTGCTTTTCTGGCAATTAAAATACACTCGATTGTGATCAGTAACAGTAACAGAATAATAATGGCCGCACCTACAAAGCCAAGCTCCTCTCCCGCTACCGCAAAGATAAAGTCGGTCTGCGGCTCGGAGATAAAGTTACCATTCTTAACGGAATCGATGTTCGTATTATTCAGCCCTTTGCCCCATAACTGTCCGGAGCCGATCGCCATAATGGCATTCTGCTGCTGGTAAGCACTGTCTACATACTTATCCGGCTGAAGCCACGCCATGATACGCTGCTTCTGGTATGGGTCTAATAAGGTCTGGTTATCCTGCATGATGATACTGATAAAGATCAGTGCAGATGGTACGGTAACCGCCAGAACACTCAGTATTATTTTATAACTTAATCCCGCAATAAACAAGAGGGCAATAAAAATAAGTGCCGTAATTATTGTCGTGGATAAGTCGGGCTGTTTCTTTATCAAGATAAGCGGAATGCCGATCAGCACAAAAGATGCTGCCAGAACTCCGATTGTATTCAAACGTTCCTGATATTTTGCAAAAAAGTATGCAAAAAACAGTATAATCAATATTTTTGACAACTCAGACGGCTGAAAACGGATACCTGCGATAGAAATCCATCTTGTCGCACCACCTGCATCATCACCGATCACATAGATCAGTCCTAAGAGTGCAAGATTTAACAGATAGATCAGCCAACTGAACTTCAGAATAAAGGAATAATCGATCAAAGATACGATCACCATTGCAGTCAGTCCAAGGATCAGTCCGAAAATCTGCATTTTCTGGACTGAATGCTTGGCACTTCCTATCACTGCTATCCCGATCATTGATAGCAGTGTCACATATATGATCAGTCGAATCCGGTAATTTTTAAACTTATATTGTTTCAACATAATCCTGTCCAATCATTGTTCGTTTCTTCACACTATTTACCTGAATGCTTCAAATCTTTAATTGGAATATTGGCAAAAAGAGCCGGAACGGTTCCGTTATTGGCATCGGACTCCGTCTGTGTGATCTGGATATCCAGCCCTTCTGCGTCAATCTCCATATACTTTGATATTACATGGATAATATCATTTTTAATCTGTTCCATAACCTCCGGCGAACAGTCTGCACGGTCAGAAATCAATAATAATTTCAGTCTGTCTTTTGCTACATCACCGGAATTTTTCTTTTTAAAAAAATCCATAAATCCCATTTTCTGATTTCCTCCCTAGTTCTTCTTAAACAGGCCTGCTAACTTTGACCAGATACCATTCTTAGAATCTAAGTCTAATAACGGTACTTCCTCTCCTAAAATACGATGACAGATATTCATATAAGCCTGTCCTGCCAGTGTGTCAGAACCTACTAACGGCTCACCCTGATTCGTTGAGATTACGATTTGTTCATCATCCGGTACTGCACCGATCAGATCAACAGCGAGGATCTCATGGACATCATCGATGGACATCATATCGCCACGTTTTACCATATCCATTCTTAAACGGTTTACGATCAGACGTGTGTTATGGATATCATTTGCTTCCAGTAATCCAATGATACGGTCTGCATCACGGATTGCGGATACTTCCGGAGTTGTAACAACCAGTGCGCGGTCAGCAGCAGCGATCGCATTCTGGAATCCCTGCTCGATACCTGCCGGACAGTCCAGAAGTATGTAATCAAATTCTTCTCTTAACTCATCTACTAACTTCACCATCTGTTCCGGTGTTACAGATGTCTTATCTCTTGTCTGTGCAGACGGAAGCAGACAGAGGTTCGGATACTTCTTATCCTTGATCAGTGCCTGTTTTACCCGGCAGTTCCCCTCTACAACATCTACCAGATTGTATACGATACGGTTCTCTAATCCCATAACCACATCCAGATTACGAAGTCCTATATCTGTATCGATCAAAACTACCTTTTTATCCAACTGTGCAAGACCAGTACCAACATTTGCAGTAGTGGTCGTCTTACCTACGCCACCTTTTCCGGATGTAATTACAATTACTTCACTCATTTTTTGTCCTCCATATAACACATAAAATTATGCAAGCTTTATTTAAATAAACCTTTGGTAATCGGTTCAATTAAAATACCATCTTCTGAAACAATCGCGATCTGCGGCTCCATGACCTTCTTACGGTTCTTGATCGCAGATAACGGTCCCTTGTCAGCACTTCTTCCGATCGCATCTCCGATACGGATCTGGACAGGGTCCATGTCGAGGGCGGCTACAAAAGCACTTTCGTCTCCTGCAGCACCGGCATACGCATTGCCCTTTAAGGAACCAAGGATCACGATATTTCCACGGGCAATGATCTTCGCCCCGGGATTGACATCACCTAAGATCACAATACTGCTCTCGCATTCGATGACCTGACCGGATCGAAGCGTTCCCTTATAGAACTCTCCGGTTCTTCCTGCCTGTGCATCCTCGAATGCCCGGATCTTCTCTGCGTAATAGGCATCAATACGCTCATCGTTTTCGATAATACATACCACCTGGATGGATGTATTTTTTTCGATCAGATCCAGTATTTCATATTCCTGCTCCTGTGACAATACCCTGCCTTCAAAAGAAAGTCCGATTTTTACATTTTTGAAAAAACGATCCGTGTCTTCAAACTTTTTTAAGATCTCTTTTTTCAGTTCGGTAAACGGCATGTCCGGGTCAAGAATCAGATTGATTCCATGCGGGTTGCTCTTTAATACAACGGGTTGCGACATCTAATCCCTCCTTACTAATCGTTAAATGAATTCGTTGAAACACCGACATCTTCTGCGGTGTGGTCTAACAACGTTGCGGAATCTTCTAACTTGAAATAATATTTTAACACATTTGCGGAAAAAGAGGTAGCATTTGCTGAATCATATCCATATGCAATTCGTGCCGCGATCGAGATCTGCGGATCTTCATATGGTGCATAACCTACAAATAACGCATGGTTCGGGCGTGTTTTCACCTGCTGTGCCGTACCGGTCTTACCGGCAACATTAACGGTGAAGCCATCAAACTGGTTATGGGTCTCTACTACCATCCGCATACCGGAATGTACGGCATCCCAGGTTGTGCTGCTGATCGAATCAATCGTATTCCGTACGGTAGGTTCGTAATTCTCGATCACTTTTCCCTCTGCATCGGTCACCTTGTTCAATAATGTATAATTATATACCGTTCCGCTGTTTGCAACTGCCGTTACATAACGGGAAAGCTGCACGGTGGTATAACTGTTATCACTCTGTCCGATCGCTGCAGTAAGCGGGAATTCCGTTGCAACATGTGGTTCGCTTTCCGGGATCTCGATTCCGGTCGTATCGGTCAGTCCGAACAGATCTGCGTACTTCTTAATCACAGAGATACCCTGATCTGCATTGTAATTGCCGTTTACCGTACTCATCCGGTAGCCAACCTCATAGAAGAAGTAGTTACACGAATCACGGATCGCCTCGGAAACATTGATCGAGCCATGGGTGCTTGGGAAGATCCAGCACTTTGGTCCGTCCTCCACCTTTTCAAACTGACCCTTATCTTCGATCGTCTCATTCGGAGAAATATATCCTTCGGTCAGTCCGGCAGTTGAGGTCAGCATCTTAAAAGTAGAACCCGGTGCAGTCTTCTGCTGCGTTGCATAGTCATAAAGCGGAAGTGCAAGGTCTTCATTTAAAAGTGCAAAATAGTCTGCATCGACACTGTTTGCCAGCCGGTTATTATCATAGCCCGGATAGCTGACACAGGCGAGTACCTCACCGGTCTTGGTATCGGTAATCACGCAGGAACCGGAACACGGATCAAGCGCGAGCTGTGCCGGCGTAATATCAAGACTCTTGATCTTCGCACGTAAGAAGTCAAACGCATTTGTCGTTCCGTTCGTCAGTGCCGCCACAGCCTCATTATCTTCCTTTAAGATTCCCTGATCATAGAGGATCACACAAAGCTGATTGCCGCTGATGCGGTCTTCTAAGATCAGATATTTGTAGATCTTTTTCGAAAAGCCACGGTCACTCTGTAATTCTTCGGTAATATAATCCACCAGTGCCTGATAGATCTCAGAGGAATCGGAATACTTTTCATCTACGGAGAAACGTGTAATATCGATCCAGTTCTGGGCAACTGCATGATTTAAGTATTCGGCAAGACTGATCTTATCATTTTTCCAGTTCTGATACACTTCATCTGTCGTATCAATGGAATCCTTCATAAGAATGTTCTTATCGGTCAGCATTGACACAATATAGGTCATATATACCTGCTGTTCTTCGCTCAGATTCTCATATGCTGCCGGTGCTGATGCAGTAAGCTGTGATGCCACATCCCGGATCACTTCCTGCTGTTTGACCGTAAACGCCTGATAAACTGCCTGCTCGGTTGCAGAAGCATCTTCCTTGTCGAAATGACGCATATCAATGACATTGTTATTGATCAGTGCATAATAGACATCATAAATCGGGATTCGGATATCAGAAGCACTGCTTCCGGAAGACGCATTGTATTCCTTGATATTTTCAATCTTCGAATATACGATACCTGCGATCTCCTGTTCGAGCAGATCATAAACCGCTTCCTGTAAGTCCTTCTGGATCGACAGATAGACATCATTACCGGCAGTCGGTTCTGTCCGGTTCATCGTCTCGATCACACGACCGACACTGTCGACATAGACAGTCTCTGTTCCCTTATTACCCTGTAGCTGCTTATCCATCACCTGTTCAATGCCGGACTTACCGATCACATCAGTCAGGGAATAATTCTCATCATCCTTCGACAACTCATCGTATTCACTCTGAGAGATCTTACCGGTATAACCGATCAGATGGGCAAAATACTTACTGTCCACGTACTTGCGCACCGTATCTTCTGTGATCTGGATACCGGTCAGTGTGGCAGCATTTTCTTCTACATATGCAACTGTCTTATCCGAAACATTGGATGCGATCGTAGTTGCGATATACTTCTGATAGCTATTTTCGGACATTGCATAACGGATCACCACGATCCGGTACAGATCCTTTTGGCTGTAATCCTTTGCATCTAAGCCATAACCGATCTTGTCACGCTTCGTACAGAGATATTCGATCACCTGCTGCGGGGTTGCTTCCGCTTCCACATAACCGAGGTTGTTATTCTTTTTTAAGAACTTCTCATCATCGGTCTTTTTATAGCCATAGACATCGGCAAGGAAACGAAGCAGCGTCTTGCCGGATACATTGTACGAATAACTTCCGTCGTCCTCTAAGGATATGTCAAAGTTATTATCAATGGAATCTCCGTTTTCATCCATGACATGCAGCAGTTCCATTAAGGCTGCATTTAACTTGCTGTTTTTATCTTTTCCGCTGTCATAGCTTCCGCTGTCTTCGATCGTGATACTATAGGCAAGTTCGTTGTAAGCTAAAAGCTCGCCATTGCGGTCGTAGATATTTCCACGCGTACTGTTTAAGGTTCTCGTTTTCTGGATCTTAAGGCTGTAGTTTTCCTGATAGTCCGATCCCTTGATGATCTGAAGCGTAAAAATACGCTGTATCAGAATTGTAAAAAGAAGAACCAGCACAACCGCGAGCACAAGCAATCTGGATTTGAATATATTTTTTAGAAAGTCTTTTACCGATTCAAACAAACTTTTTGGCACTCCTTTTTTCCATCTGTTCAAGATGCTGATTGATCTTTAAGATAATAAAATATAAAACAATGGTTACAAGTAATGTATATACCAGCTCCGGAATCACAATGTGGAGCATGAAATATCCGATCTGGAACTTTCCACGGAAAAAGAACCGCAGAACGTAAACCCCAAGGTTATATAAGACATCACTTACTCCGATCAGGATCAGAGGCAGCTTGATGTCATCCGGGAAAAACTGTTTGCGGAAAAATCCGTTAAAATAACCGATATACATATATTCTAAAGCATAAAATCCTAAGATACTTCCGAAAAAGATGTCCATTAACATGCCGCTGAAAAAGCCAATGAACATTCCTTCCTTTTTGCCGCGCATAAAGCCAAAAGCGGCTGTAACCACAACGAGCAGGTTCGGAGAAATGGACGCAAAGGACAGTGCTTTAAATAATGTGCTCTGTAACAGGAAACACACGATAATGATGATTGCAACACTTATCTTTCTTCTCATATCCTACTCCGTTTCCGACCAGCCCTTTTTTGTATCAAGAATTACAAGCACTTCCTGCAGATGCTCAAAATCAACTGCCGGGGTGACACTTCCGGACTTGGTCAGATTGTTTGCATCTGTTTTCAGTTCTGAGATATAGCCGACTAAGATTCCCTGCAGGAACTTGCTGCTGACATTCGATGTAACGATCTGATCGCCGACCTTGACCTTGTCATCATGATCCTGTAGGTTCTTTAACTTGATCGTCTGGCTTTCGGTCATCATCTGAAGATCTCCGTTGACGGTACAGTTATCGGAAGTGGAAAGAACCTGTCCATAAACACTGCTGATATCATCAATGATCGAACGTACCTTGGCATAATGCGGTCCGACATCGATCACGATTCCAACGAGTCCGCTGCCGGCAATGACATTCGCATCCTTTTTGATGCCGTCCTTGCTTCCTTTATCAATAATAAACGTGGAAAACCAGTTGCCGGTATCCTTACCGATCACATTGGCAGCCACCTTATCATAATCCGGGTACTGCTTATCGAGGTCTAACAGTTCTCTTAAGTTGTCAAGCTCATACTGTTCGAGCTTGATCGTATTTAATTCAGAGGTAAGCTCGTTGACCTGCTTTTTTAATTCTTTATTCTCTGCCGTAACGTCCTTTAACTTTTTCAGATTGTCCGCTTTATCGGTGATCCAGCTTCCCACCTGGTTGATTCCCCGCTGCATTGGTCCAAACACCGTACCGGCAACGGTATTGAGTGGTCCACCGCCAAGATTCATGGTAAAGCTTACATACATAATGCCCACGCAAAGCACCGTCAGGACAAGCAGTATGTATTTGCTTGGAATTTTGAACTTTGATTTACGCTTCATACTCTGCCTCTATTTAAAAAATCTGGTCTGCAAACTAAAACAAAGATGTTTATACTTCGCATCGGATACTATTTTTATCAGTCCGCGTGCTGCACTCTCTTCCGGATTGTCACAACGATTCACACGGATATTCGTGATCTGTGTAAACAGGGTATCTAAGTTATGGATGGCAGATGCGCCTCCTGTGATATAGATACCGGAATGAATGATATCTTTTGCAAGCTCCGGCGGAGTCTTCTCTAAGATCATCTTGATCGAATTACAGATCGCATTCAGATTATCCTTGATCGCATCGTAAACAACCTGTGCCGTGATCTCCATCTCGATCGGGAGTCCGCTGACCACATCACGTCCGACGACTACCATGGAATCCTCTAAGTTCTCTCCGATGCCGGAGCCTAACTGTTCTTTTAACATTTTTGCTGTCTTTTGTCCGATCAGAAGATTGAAATTGCGCTTGATATAATTGATGATCGATTCATCAATACGGTTGCCGCCAAAATGTAACAGATCGCTTAATACCAGTCCACCAAGGGAGATCACAGAGATCTCTGTTGTATCTGCACCGATGTCTACGATCATCGTTCCGGTCGGTTCATTGACGTCAAGCCCAAGTCCGACTGCATCTGCGATCGGCTTCTCGCATAACAGAACCGAACGCGGCTTCATCTTGCTCTGTGCAAAAATATCATAAAAAGCCTTTTTCTCTACTTCGGTAATATCGGTTGGCACGGCTACCACAAACTCTGCGCCGCGTACCTTTCCCTTTGCATGTGTCTCTAAAAAGTCATTGATCATCGTCTGCATATTTGCAAAGTCTGCGATCACACCATTGACGATCGGGAAGGTAACATGAATACTTTCCGGTGCTTTTTCATACATGGCATAAGCGGCATCCCCATATGCATACATCTGGTTCTTGTTAACGATCGCAATCGTGTTCTTCTCATTCAGTATTTTCCCGGTTGCTTTACAATATACTTTTAAGTTTGAAGTTCCTAAATCAATTCCATATACATTGTTTGACATTGTTTTCTCCCTTGTTCTTACTACGGACTTATAACTGTCCATGTTCCCGGAAGCTGTAATACTCATTATCACCGATAATGATATGATCCGACAGGTCGATTCCGATTAACGCTCCTGCCTGACTTACCTGCTCCGTTACATTTTTATCCGACTGGCTGGGAACTGCCATTCCACTTGGATGATTGTGCAGCAGGATAATCCGTACCGCCCGGTGTTCCATTGCCTTTAAAAAGATCTCACGCGGTGAGATCAATGACGCATTCACCGTACCGATCGAAACAACCTCGTCGCCAAGCAGCCTGCACTTTGCATCAAACATACAGACGATCAGGCGTTCCTGCTGTTCATGGCGTAACTGCTCCATGTAATAGACCGCCACCGATCTTGCATCCTGAAGGGCAATCCTGCGGAAACGCTCTGTGCATGCGATCCGCTTCGACAGTTCACCGATACATTTTAGCTGGATCGCCTTTACCCGGCCGATCCCGGCAAACTGCTGCAATTCTGTCAGGGACAGTGAATAAATATTCAAAAGCTGTCCGCAGTCTGCCTCTAAAATATCAGTTGCAAGCTCTACGGCTGTTTTTCCGTTTGTTCCGGTACGCAAAATAACCGCAAGCAGTTCAGAATCCGTCAAAAATTCTGCACCCTTTGCCAGGCATTTTTCATACGGAAGTTCAGTTCCAGTCATGTTTTTCGAATTCTTATACATAATATTCCCCTTCTACTCTCACACATCGGGCATATATTATGTAGTGGTGTGTCTGATTACACACAAGAATAATATTAACACAAGCAATCCATATTAACAAGTTTCTGTTCATAAAGTTTTTGTAATGACATCAGGATGCCGAGTTTTGCATGATACCAGGTAATACCACCCTGGAAATAAACTGCATATGGCGGCTTTAATGGTCCGTCTGCACTCAGTTCGATCGAAGATCCCTGTACAAAAGCTCCGGCAGCCATGATCACCTCACTGTCATAACCCGGCATTGCCCAAGGCTCCGGCTTTACATAGCTGTCGACCGGTGCTGCCGCCTGGATTCCCTCACAGAAAGCGATCAACCCTTCTGCGGAATTCAGCGTAACCGCCTGGATAATATCGTGACGGCTCTCGGTTCCGTTTGGAATGACCGGAAAGCCCAGTCGTTCATAGATATTGGCTGCAAAAATCGCTCCCTTCAGTGCACCGCTTACGACAACCGGTGCCTGAAACAGACCCTGATAAAAGGACTGGATCACATTTAAGGATGCTCCGACTTCTTTGCCGAGTCCCGGTGAAGTCAGACGGTATGCCGCATTCTCCACGCATTCCTTTTTGCCGACAATATAGCCGCCGATCGGGGCAAGTCCGCCACCGGCATTTTTGATCAGGGAACCGACGATCATATCTGCACCGACCTCTAACGGTTCCTTTTCTTCTACAAATTCTCCATAGCAGTTATCTACCATACAGATGACATCCGGCTTGATCTCTTTGATAAAGGAGATCAGTTCACCGATCCTTGCCACCGACAGAGTCGGTCTGGTCTGATACCCCTTCGAACGCTGGATCGTTACCAGCTTTGTTTTTTCATTGACCGCTTTTTTGATATTCTCATAGTCAAAGCTGCCGTCCTCTAACAGGTCGACCTGACGGTAAGAGATCCCATACTCTGCAAGCGAGCCCTTCGATGGACGGATTCCGATCACTTCCTCTAAGGTATCATATGGCTTTCCAACTGGAGAAAGCAGTTCATCCCCCGGCCGCAGATTCGACATCAGGGCGAGTGCAAGCGCATGTGTGCCACAGGTGATCTGTGGTCTTACGAGCGCATCCTCCCCATGAAAACAGCTTGCATAGACCTTCTCAAGTGTATCTCTTCCAAGATCGTTATAGCCGTAACCGTTTGACTGTGAAAAGCACTCGGCACTGACTTTATTCTCCTGCATGGCACGGATGACCTTCATCTGGTTAAATTCTGCCATTGCATCGATTGCTTCAAAGCGTTCCTTTAATTCCTGTTCGATTTTTTCACCAAATGCATAGACTTCCTTTGAAATTCCCAGTGTTTCGTATTGTTCTTCGATTAACTTCTGATTCATTTTTATCCTCGTTTTCTATTTGTTTGTCTGCGGACAGATTCCTCTGTCTGTTAGATCCTGCATCATTTTAGTTAAGATAGCGTTATCATCGTAAGCAAAATCCGGTTTATTGACCCAGATCACATCCCGTTCTCTTTTAAACCATGTGATCTGCCGCTTTGCGAAATGTCTGGTATCGCGTTTTAAGATCCTTATTGCTTCTTCATACGAGATCGCTCCATCCAGATAATCTAACAGTTCCTTATAGCCAAGTCCCTGCATGGAAACCATGTTCCTTGTATAGCCCTGATCCCGTAAGGACTTTACTTCCTCTAACAGCCCCTGTTCTATCATAAGATCCACACGCTGATTGATCCGCTCATAGAGATGGCTCCGCTCATCGTTTAGGACAAAATATGCGAAGTTATAAGGGGATTCTTTTGCACGCTCCGCCTCGTTATGCTCTGATATGCGTTCACCGGATTCATGGTGAAATTCCAGTGCACGGATCACTCTTTTTACATTGTTCGGATGGATCTCTGCGGCTGCCTTCGGGTCACAGGACTCTAACATCTGATGCAGATATTCATTCCCCTTCTGCCCGGCAAGTGCTTCTAATTCCTTCCGGTAGGTACTGTCGCATTCCTGAGAGGTAAAGTCAATGTCATAAAGAAGTGCCTGTATATAAAATCCGGTTCCCCCGACAATGACCGGGATCTGTCCGTTTGCATAGATCTCTTTTAAATATTTTTTGGCATATTCCTGAAACCGGACCACATGGAACTCTTCATCCGGTTCGAATTCATCCACCAGATAATGTCTTACGCCCTGCATTTCCTCCGGTGTGATCTTGGCAGATCCAATATCCATCTGCTTATAGACCTGCATGGAATCCGCAGAGATCACCGCTCCGTTCACTGCCTTGACAAGCCGGATGGACAATGCTGTTTTTCCTACCGCAGTCGGACCGGTCAGAATGATCATTGGCGGCTTTTTTCTTATTTCTTCGTTCATACTGCTCCTTCGTCTGATACATCTTCTATATAATTTTAGATACGATTATACAATCCGCTTGAACTTCCGTTCGAGTTCGTATTTGCTCATGGAAATGATCGTCGGTCTGCCATGCGGACAGTTATACGGATTCTCCAAGGTCAGAAGTTCTTCGATCAGTTCCTCGATTTCCGGCAGTGACAGCTTGTGGTTGCCTTTTACCGCTGCTTTGCAGGACATGGACGCAACCTTTTCTAAGATCAGATCCGGTGTTCCCTGTTCGGATACTTCGCCGACTTCATCGATCATCTGTAAGATCAGATCCTTGGCATTGATCTGGAACATATTGCCCGGCACCGCACTCACGGCATATTCATTGCCCCCGAAGTGTTCGATCTCGTATCCGATCATCTCAAACTGTGTCCGGTACTTTTTCAAGGTCTGTTCCTCTAGCATGGACAGCGTAAGAATGATCGGCGGACTGATCCGCTGGGACGTATATTCTTTGTTCTTCAAATTCTTCATCGTGCGTTCGTACAAGACCTTTTCATGCGCCGCATGCTGATCGATGATATAAAGCTTATCACCAAACTGCACCAGCCAGTAGGTATCAAAGACCTGTCCGATGATCCGGTGCTCCTTCATTGCCTCCGGTGTTAAGAAGCTCTGCTGTTCGTATTTTATATCCGCTGTGACGCTGCCTTTTCTCTCTTCACGTTCTTCCAGCTTCACATCTGTTTGTCGGAGATCTGATTGTTTCGAATCTGTTGTATTTTGCGCGGAAGCAATTTTTGCTGCGGTTACATCTGCTTGTGTTACAAATGCGCCCGGCTGCGTCACAGACGCAGATGTTCGCATGACGGATGCATCCGACTGTGCCTCAGTTGCAGACGAACGTGTAACAGATGTCTCCGATTGTGTCACAGGTGCAGATAATGGTGAGGTAGATGTAGATGACTGCATATCAGAAGTAACCGGCTGTGTGACGGACTTTGGTATCCCTGTGTGCGCACCATAAGTAATGTCCTCACGCACAGCTTCTGATCTGAGCGGTTTTTTCTCCGCTTCGATACGTCTGCGCTCAAACGGCTCCGGCATAACCTGATGGATCTTTGGAACCTGCGGCTTTTTCTTTTCTTCTACCACCGGAACCTGCGGGATCAGTTCTCTTTGCCGCAGCCGCTCCTGGATGATCGTAACCAGTTTCTGATAGATCTGCTGCTGGTTCGAAAAACGCAGTTCCATCTTCGTCGGATGTACATTGATGTCTAGCAGGTCACTGTCGATCTTAAAATAAAGCACGGTAAACGGATACTGGTGCTGCATCAGAAACGGCTTATAGGCTTCTTCGATTGCACGGGAAAGCAGACTGCTCTTGATATATCTTCCATTGATAAAATATGTCTCATAGGTACGGTTTCCACGGGAGATCTGTGGCTTCCCGATAAAGCCTTCGACAGCAAACAGTTCGTTTTCGGCGGATAATGGCAGAAGACCTCCGGTGATGTCCCTGCCATAGATATGATAGATGATCTCCTTTTGATTGCCGTTTCCAGACGATTGCAGCTTCACCTGTCCGTTCATAATAAACTTAAAGGCAATATCCGGGTGTGACAACACCATCCGCTGCATCAGGTCACTGATATAGCCACCCTCTGTCTGCGGAGACTTTAAGAACTTCCGGCGCGCCGGCGTATTGTAGAAAAGATTGCGGACAAGAAAGGTCGTTCCATCCGGTGCTCCGACATCTTCGACGGACTGCTCCTTTGAGCCTTCGATCACATAACGGACGCCACTGAATTCTTCTGGGGTCTTTGTGATCAGTTCTACCTGTGCGACCGCTGCGATACTCGACAATGCTTCACCTCGGAAGCCTAAGGACTTCACGGTCAAAAGATCTTCCACGGAATGGATCTTACTGGTCGAATGGCGCAGAAAGGCAAGCGGAATCTGATCCTTTTCGATTCCGCAGCCGTTATCTGTGATCCGGATAAAGGAGATTCCTCCCTCTTTGATCTCGACGGTGACCGCGGTTGCTTTCGCGTCGATCGCATTTTCAACCAGCTCCTTTACCACAGAGCTTGGACGTTCGATGACTTCTCCTGCTGCGATCTGATTAATAGTTTCCTGACTTAACAGTTCAATCTGTGGCATTGTCTCTTCCTTTCTACCGCCTTACTACGTCTGATCTACCAGCGGTTTTTTACCTTATTCTGTAATTCGTATAATTTATTCATCGCTTCCATCGGTGTAAGGTTGGTAATATCGATTTCACGCAGTTCGTTGATGATCGTTTCATCTCCTAAGGTATCAAGCAGTGACATCTGTTCCATGTCTACTTCATCTAACTTCTTCTTTTTGGATGCACTCTCCTGAGATGCACTGCTTCGTGCCGAAATCGTAATATCATTCTCGCTTAATTCGTTTACGATCTCCTTCGCGCGCTCGATCACGTTTGCTGGCACGCCGGCAAGCTTTGCAACCTGGATACCATAGCTCTTATCCGCACCGCCCGGAACGATTTTCCGTAAGAATACGATGTCATCGCCTTTTTCTTTTACCGCGATACAGTAATTGTTGACACCGGAGATCTTACCCTCTAATTCGGTCAGTTCGTGATAATGTGTTGCAAACAATGTCTTTGCACCGAGTAGCTTCGGATTACTGATATGCTCCACAACCGCCCATGCGATGCTTAATCCGTCGAAGGTACTGGTTCCTCGTCCAATCTCATCAAGGATCAACAGACTGTTTGCGGTCGCATTTCTTAAGATATTCGCCACTTCCGACATCTCGACCATAAAAGTACTCTGACCGCTTGCAAGATCATCAGATGCACCTACTCTGGTAAAAATACGGTCAACCAATCCGATCTTGGCAGATTTTGCCGGAACAAAGCTCCCGATCTGTGCCATTAAAACGATCAGCGCACTCTGGCGCATGTAAGTGGATTTACCTGCCATGTTCGGTCCGGTGATGATCGAAATACGATTGCTTCCGTTATCTAAAAAGGTATCGTTTGCGATAAACATCTCGTTCTGCGTCATCTTTTCCACGACCGGATGTCTGCCTTCCTTAATATCAATGACTCCCTTTTCATTTAACTTCGGACGACAGTAATTGTTCTGTTCCGCTACAAGTGCAAGGGATGCGAACACATCGACCTGTGCAACTGCCTTTGCAGTCGTCTGGATACGGATGACTTCTGCGGCGATCTTATCACGCACTTCCTTAAACAGTTCGTATTCTAAGGAGATCAGCTTATCCTCCGCACCTAAGATCACATCCTCTAATTCCTTCAACTCCGGTGTGATATAACGCTCTGCATTGGCAAGCGTCTGCTTTCTTGTGAAATATTCCGGCACCAGTTCCTTATAGGAATTAGTGACTTCCAGATAATAACCGAATACTTTGTTGTATTTGATCTTCAGATTCTTGATGCCTGTTTTTTCCCGTTCCTTCGCTTCAAGGTCTGCTAACCAGCTCTTTCCCTCGGTCTTTGCCTTTTTCAGGCGATCCACTTCTTCAAAATAGCCGTCCTTGATGATCCCGCCATCGTGAACGGTGATCGGCGGTTCATCCGAGATCGACTGTTCGATCAGGGTATACAGATCCTCTAAGGTATCCATCTGATCGTAGATCTCTGTTAAAAGCGCACAGTGAAAATCGCTGAGTAACAGCTTGATCGACGGCAGCATATGGATTGAATTCTTAAAGGCGATCAGATCCCTTGGACTTGCCGTCTGATAGGTCACACGTGCGACCAGACGCTCTAAGTCATAGACCGGATTAAGATATTCCCGGATTTCTTCCCTTGTGATCGCATTCGAATTCAGCTCTGCGACCGCATCATAACGTTTTTCGATCTCTTCCCGGTCGATCAACGGCTGTTCCACGTAAGCACGCAGGGTACGCGCACCCATTGCCGTTTTCGTCTTATCGAGCACCCAGAGCAGTGAGCCTCGTTTTTGCTTTTCCCTCAGGGTCTCTACGAGTTCCAGATTACGCCGCGTGGAGCTATCAATGATCATAAACTTTCCGGTTGTATACGGATGGATCGTATTCATCTGTCCGAGGCTGTTTTTCTGTGTTTCATACAGATACTTTAACAATGCTCCTGCCGCAATCACACCTCCGGCATAATCGTCTAAGCCAAGCCCGCTTAAGTCACGAACCTTGAAATGCTCCTTTAAGGTATTCTGGGCAGTTTCATCGGAAAAGTACCAGGACTCCAACGAATAAACCGCCATGCCGAGCCGGTTTCGCATATCCTCAATGTCAATACCGCTGATGTAAAAGGCTTCGTTGCAGATAATTTCCGACGGAGCGTATTTGTTTACCTCATCTAGCAGCTTGCGTTCTGTCTCTACCTCTGTTACATAGTAATCTCCGGTCGAAATATCCGCGGCTGAGACACCGTAATAGTCCCCTAAATATGCAATACACATAATATAATTGTTTTTCGTCTCATCTAATGCCTGCATGTTCAGATTCGTACCCGGGGTGACAACTCTTGTCACTTCACGTTTTACCATGCCCTTCGCAAGCTTCGGGTCTTCGACCTGTTCACAGATCGCGACCTTATAGCCGCGCTGTACCAGCTTGTTGAGATATGTATCCACTGCATGATACGGAACACCACACATCGGTGCACGTTCTTCCATACCACAGCTTTTTCCTGTCAATGTCAGTTCTAATTCCCTTGACACCGTGACTGCATCATCAAAAAACATCTCGTAAAAATCTCCGAGGCGGTAAAAAAGGATACATCCTGGATATTCCTCCTTTGTTTTCAGATAATGCTGCATCATTGGTGTATATTCTGCCACTTTTTTTCTTCCTTTCTGCTGTTTTATCTAAAGTCTGTTCTATAACGATCATACCGGGCGGCAACCGCTTCTGCCACCTTAAGTCCGTCCATTGCTGCGGACATGATACCGCCTGCATAACCGGCACCCTCTCCACACGGATAGAGTCCGGCAACATTGCTGACAAATGCTTCATCCCGCGTGATCCGTACCGGGGAAGATGTTCTGCTCTCGACTCCGGAAAGGATCGCATCTGTGCGGTCATATCCCGGAATATAGTCCGCAAAATGGTGCATGCCTTCGATAAACGATTCTGCAATGCTCTTTGGAAAAATATCCCGTAGATTGGCAAATGCATGCGCTCCCTTTGTCTCGCTTTCGTATGCTCCATAGGCGGATGAAATACGGTCTGCCTCAAAATCTCCGAAAAGCTGCTGTGGGATCTTTCCGCCCGCAGCCTGAAAGGCTTTCTCTTCTAATTCCCGCTGGAACGCCACGCCGCCAAGTGCACTCTGATCCGGAAAATCCTCCGGGGTTACCGAAACAATGATCGCACTGTTGGCGTTTTTGCCCGCACGGCTGTGATAGCTCATACCGTTTACCGCAAGCCGTCCTTCTTCCGAGGAAGCGTTGACCACGTAGCCACCCGGACACATACAGAAGGAATATACCCCTCTGCCGTTTCCCAAATTCGCTGTCACCTTATAAGACGCTGCCGGAAGTTCACTCATATCCGCACCATGATACTGTCTTGCATTGATCATATCCTGTGGATGTTCGACACGCATGCCGACCGCGAAGGACTTCGCTTCCATTGCAAGGCAGGTCTGATCTAGCATAGCAAACGTATCTCTTGCACTGTGTCCGATTGCAAGCACAACCACCGAAACCGGTATCCACTCCCCATGATTTAATTCAATTTCACAAAGCGTTCCATCTAAAATCCTTAGATTGGTAAGCTGTGTTTCAAACCAGAACTCACCGCCCATTGCACAGATCTCATTCCGTAAGTTCTTTACCACATTTTTTAAAATATCCGTTCCGATATGCGGCTTATTTGTATATAGAATATCCTCCGGTGCCCCCGCCTTTACAAACAGCTCTAAGACCTCGCGGTTTCTGCCGGCCGGATCTTTGACTAGTGTATTGAGCTTTCCATCCGAAAATGTTCCCGCACCGCCTTCACCAAACTGTACATTCGACTGTGGCTTTAATGGCCCACCATTCCAGAACGCTTCGACATCTTTTGTACGGGTATCCACGTCACACCCCCGTTCGATCACAAGCGGGGCATAGCCATGGGCAGCCAGTTCATAGGCGCAGAAAAGTCCGGCAGGACCGCTTCCGACGATCACCGGACGTTCTTTCAGTTCTTCTGCTCCCGGCGTGGGAAAATGATATTCCACGATCTTCGCGGATGAAACGTTTGGGATTTTTTTTGCAAGAATCCGCTTTTCTTCGGAGGAAGAAAGTGAAAGATCGACCGCGTAGACAAAGCCCGGCTCCATTTTCTTTCTCGCATCCACTGATTTTTTTACGATTTTATATTTTAAGATGGATGATTCTCTGATGTGCAGTTTTTTGCACACCTTCGCACGTACATCTTCTGCTGTATGTTTTAACGGTACTTTTACCTGTTGTATTCTTAACATGTTTCTTCTCCTGATAAAGCCATTGCGGCATGAAGTCCTGCAACATATCCGCTCGACCATGCCCACTGCAGATTATAGCCGCCACACTTGCCATCAACATCGATGACTTCTCCTGCAAAATAAAGTCCCGGTACAAGCTTCGATTCTAAGGATTCGTTGTGGATCTCTGCGGTGTCTACGCCACCTGCCGTCGTCTGTGCGAAGTCAAACTTCTTCGTTCCGGTAACCGTAACCGGAAATTCCTTGATGATCTCTGCAAGTGCTGTGATCTTCGTATCCGGGATCTGATCTGCGAAAGTAAGCGGCTCGATCCCTGCAAGTGATAAAAGAACCGGAATCAGCTTCTTTGGATACATGCCGACTAAAAACTCTTCCGCAGTTTTTTGACCACTGCGGCACCGCATCTTTAAGACAACCTCTAGTTCATGGAAAGTCAGTTCTCTTGCAAAATCAATGCCGGCAGTTACCTTCTGTCCGTTTAACAATGCCTTTGCGGCGATTCTGCTAAGCTGAAAAACCGGTATTCCGGAAATTCCATAATCGGTCAGTTGTACCTCGCCGGCTTCCTCTGTTTTTACGCTGCCATCCACGTATAATTTCACCAGAGCATCTGCACGAATTCCTGCAATGTCCTTAAAATATGACTGTTCAGCCTGCAAGGCGACAAGCGCAGGCACAACATCTATGATATGATGGCCAAGTGCCTCAAGATATAGGAAACCACTTCCGTCACTTCCCGTCTTTTTTGCTGCCTTTCCACCGGTTGCGATCAGACATTTTCTGCTGCGGTAAGTCTCAGTTTTCGTCTCGAAGGTAAAGCCATCTTCCTCCGGTATGATCTTACGGATACCAATATTACAGCAGATCTTCACATTCAGACGGCGAAGCTCCATCCAAAGCACTTCTAAGACAGACGCCGCCTGCTCGCTTGCCGGATAAAAATAACCGTTTTTTTCCTTCGGCCAGATACCAAGCTTCCGCATAAAATCAATCGTCTTATCGAAGCCAAACTGTTCAAATACCGGCAATACAAAGGCAGGGTTATCGCCATAGTACCATTCGATTCCCTGCTTTCTGTTTGTATAATTACATTTTCCGTTCCCTGTCATAAGGATCTTTTTTCCAATGGTATCCATGTGTTCTAAGATCACCACATCTGCACCATTTTCTGCCGCAACGATCGCAGCCATCATACCTGCCGCACCGCCGCCAACTACTGCTATATCGTATTGTCTCATAGTTACCCGTTTCTTTCTGTATTGTTCCCTGTAGGTTCTGACTCATAATCCAATGAACCGGATTCTGTCTGTATGATTTCTTCCTCTGTCTTATCTTTTATACCGGTATCGTTTGTACCGGTCTTTTTCCCGATCTTCTCTGCTTTCTGATACTTTTTTACGCGAAGCATTAAAAAGAGTATGCTGATCAGCGTAAATACACCGTCTGCCACCAGAATAATATAAGTAAAATGATTCCGGTCAGCCGGCTGCGTAAACGGATCTAAGATGATGACTAAGGAACATACTGCTATTGCAACAGCAAGCAGACCAAACACCACCCAACTGCGTTCTCCTAATGCCTTAAGATCTAATGCATTCTGTAACTTGATGACTGCAGCGATCAGAAGGAAAATACCCATGCCTAAAATAAAGTACTCTGCCACCTGGCTTGCACGGACCATCATACAGCTTCCTAAGATTACAAAAAGCGTTCCGATGGAAAATCCATACTGGTTCATATTCCGGTATGCTTCTTTCAAAAAATACTGCACAATAAAAACAATTCCTGTAATGATAAACACACCGCCGAGCAGATAGATTACCGTAAGAATCTGGATCTGTGGAACAAACAAAAGTACCAGACCAAGACCTGCAAAAATTGCAGATATGACTAAAATGATCGCCGTAATCGCCGGCTGATTGCTCTTTTCCTTTGTATTTTCTGCCATGGTACGCCTTCTTTCTACATTGCATATAAAGTTATATGATCGTTACGCTTTATCCGTCAAACAGCTCCTGAACATTGTCTGCAAGCAGCCGTGTTTTAATCTGCCTGACGGAATTATCATAGCATAACCATATCTAACATTCAACGGTCAAATCCATGTCAACTTGAGTAATTTTCTAAGAAATCATACAGTTCTTCTAACGTTTCAAACTTCATTCCCCGGCTGATTTTCTCCTGCAATTCCTCCGGCAGCCGTTCATAACGGATATCGGTATACATATATCGTGTCTGCGTATCCGCTAAATAGACCGTCAGATAGCCATCTTCCGTTACCATAATATACTGATATGTGACATACATAGCCGCACTTGGCAGATCGGTCTGTGTCTCCTGCTCCTGCACGGCATAGCTGCTTTCTTCTGTTTCCGTAAGTGTTCCGTTTTCCTCAACCGGAAGCTGATATTTCAGATACAGTCCAAGGCATCCGGATACCAGACAACAGGCAAAGAAAATGCGGATACAATTTGCTTTTTTCATTTTCATCACCACAAACAGTATCCACATTTTTCCGTTTTTTTATTCAATTATCTGAGTAAATGCATCTTATGCGCAATTTTTACAAGAAGATGTCCCTTCGGGAAACGGAGCAGTTCTTCCTCTCCGATACCCTTCATCAAAAGCAGTGCCACAAAGTACACGACTGCACCGATTCCGATATCAAGTAACGTTACGATCTTATTATGTGGGAACACATAGAAGATTCCCTTGTAAACGAAAAAGATCACAACACCCATCACCGCAGAAGAAAGGAACGGGATGAGGAAGGTCTTTATCACTTCCTGTCTGTAACCGCTGTACTTTTTGATTGATATTGCATTCAATACGCACATCACAAATGCAAAGAATGCGTTCGCATAGATAACAGCGTAGATATTCAGGCGGAAACCAAACAACAGCAGCAGCAAAAATGCAATATGTATCACAAGTGCGATCGCTGCATTTCTTACCGGTGCTTTCATCCGGTTAATTCCCTGTAGCAGTCCGTTTGACAGCGTCGACATCGAATAAAAGACAACCGAGATCGCTCCCGCACGAAGCATATTTGCCGCAAGGTCAGAAGAATCGTTAAATAAAAGCTGCATAACCGGGGATGCCAGTACACCGATTCCCATCGCGCACGGGAATGCAATAACCATGATAAAACGGATCGAGGAATTGATCTGCCGCTTGACCGACTTCTTATCCTTAATGGAAAATGCTGCCGTCAGACTTGGCACACAGGAGGCTGCCATTGCCGATGCGATCGAGATCGGGATATTCGTGATCGTCTTATACTTACCGGTGAAAATCCCCCACCAGTTACTGATGTCCTTTGCCTTATATCCCTGCATGGTTGCAATATTCTTAAAAATACCCTGATCGATGATTCCGCTGATATTGTAGATCGTCGTACTCATCAATACCGGAACGATCGTCCAGAGCAGTACGTGGAATACCTCGGAATAGGGCTCACGCTTCTTACTCTTATCCCGGCGCATCTGCCGTTTGAAGATCGGCTTATATGCAAGGAACAAAAATCCGACAAACAGCAGTCCGAACAGCGCACCCATATTCGTACCGAGTGTTCCTCCGGCTGCACCATAAGCTGCCCCGTAGTCCTCACTGTTTCCAAGCACTGCACCGATCCTTGATCCATAGCCGAATAAAATAAATGCAGCCGCCACACTGACAATCGCATTCATGATCTGTTCCACGATCTGGGATACCGCACTCGGCATCATCGTACCAAGTCCCTGAAAGAATCCGCGGATTACGCCTAACACAGCAACAACTAAGATCGTCGGGGCAAGTACCTTTAATGCAAATACACTCAGTGGTGTCTTTAACATGGAGGTAAACGTAGACGCACCAAAATAGAGGATCAGCGAGGCCGTTCCTCCGGAAATCAGAGCTAAGATCAAGGCACCCTTAAACATCCGGTATGCATTGACACGCTGTCCCTTTGACAGACGTGCGGATACCAGCTTTGATACCGCAAGCGGCAGGCTGTATGCCGAAATGATCAGCAGCACATTATAAATTTCAAAAGCCGTTCCATAATAGTCCATACCGTGATTCCCCAGAATACCATTCAGGGGAATACGGTATACAAGACCTATGACACGGCTGATCATCGAAGCGATCGCAAGAATTGAGCCCTGTACCAGGACATTCGTCTCGCTCTTTTTCTTTGAATTACCCATATAAAATCCAACCTCAAGTCAACAATCACTGTGCTGCGTTAAAATCATCCTCAGTCGCATAAATGCCGACTCTTGATGTCGCATCATTTAAAACAATACATACACAGGTCTTACCCTGGTTGAGTGTGATCTCATTGCCATCTGCATCATAGTATTTTGCAGGAGAGTTCTCATCTGCCTTCTTCCATGTAATATCAATGGCTTTTCCGTTTGTGATGTATTTTCCGCTTCCTTCACCGGTCGTCTTAATATCTAAGTACTTATCATCCGGCTCCATTGCGTAATCCGAATACTGGAAGATGATGTTCTTAAAGGAAAGCTGCTCGTTGGTGCTTCCGTCGATATGCTCCTGCTTATACTGGAAACGGTAATACTTTCCATCATCCGCATGATATACAAACCATGGCTTGTCAACCGCAAATCCCGGACATACGACTGCGGCATCTTCTCCATTTTCTAACTTCACGCTGTCTGCCTCAGTGGCAAAAGTGTAATGACCAAGATAAGTGTCCTTATACTGGGTTTCAAACTGCTTGTACTCAATACCCTTCTGGATTCCCTCGGAAGTCGTAAAGGCATTGTGAGGTGCTTTACGGCTGGAATCCCGGTAGAATGCGATATTGTCTACCTGTGGATCGAGTCCGTTAAAGTCTGTTACCACACCACTGTTTAACAGCGGCTCTGCCCATGCAGCCTGTCCGTAGTGCATATAAATAGCATCAAATTCCATTGCATAATAAGCAAAGTAATGACGGCAGCTTCGTACGGAGCCTAACTTCTCAATATTGGAATAATCCTGAAAAATACCCATCAAACGTGTCAGACCACCCTCAACCGGCACCTCGTATAAGACATCTGCCTGGCCAATACCGTACTGTGGCAGTGCGTCTACGGTATTTCCAAGCATACATGCAAGCGGACGCTTATTGGCAGTTTCTTCATCCATCGGCTCTCCGGTCAAAAGATTGATTCCGCTTGGCTTGGTCGCTACCTCAGTCTCAGTTTCTGTTTCAGGCTCTTCACTGACCACACTTTCCGTTGCCATAGGTACAACTTCTACCTTCTCTTCTTCTTTCTTCTTACATCCTGTCAGCAGGATACCACAGGTACCCAGTAACAGCATGGTTACAGCGATTTTCTTCATCTTGTCTCCTCCTTGATTAGCGTAAGATATTTAATTCATTCAAAATCAGCTTCTGCCGGTCTTCCATAAATGCAGCTTCCTCCGGTGTCATATGGTCATATCCGAACAGATGTAACATACTGTGGACGATCAGAAATGCAAATTCCCGTTCCACACTGTGTCCATATTCCTCTGCCTGCTCATAGACCTTCGGTACACAGATAATGATATCACCCAATAACACTTCTCCGGTATCCGGATTAAAATTATCCATGACATCTTCTTCAATCTCTGAAAAATCTCCTGCCTTCGGATAACTTAACATCGGAAAGGACAACACATCGGTCGGGCGGTCAATTTCACGGTATTCCTTATTGATCTGCCAGATCGTATCCTTATCCACGAGTGTCAGGTTGATCTCTGCCTCGTATGGAAAATCCTCTCGTTCTATTGTATACGAAATCACTTTATTTGCAAGTGTTTCATAATCAAAAGGAAAATCTGCTTCTGTTTCTGCTTCTACTAAGATTGTCAAATCAGCTTCACTCCTTTCACCAGATACTCACGTATCTTTAAAAACTGATTCATACTAAGTCCCGACTCATCATAGATTCCCTTAGAAGAAATCTCATCTAAGGTCTGATAGACTAATATGCTATGATTCCAGGTGTTTGACAAGGTATCCTTATCCAAAAATTCAAACTTTGCGATCACCGCATCTACCATATGTACGATTGCCGACTCACGGCTCGATGGCAGATACCGTTCTCCGTTATATTCACTTAAGATCGTAATGACCTTCGGTGGAAAATTATTCTGTTTTGCAAGCAGGACACCATTTTCTACAAACGGTTCGCCCTCAAGCTTTCCTACCCGGTAGTAAAAGCCTGCTGCTGCTGCCACATCCGGATCTGCCCCGACCTGCAAGGCACACTGATACGCGATCTTTGAAACATTGCAGGCATGCAGATAATCCACATCCGAATACTCCCTGATCTCCTTTGCAAGTGGGAACTCCGGTGCAATGATGTCTGTCAGGCTCCGGTCGCGTTCTGTACCTGCACGTACCGCCACCTTCTCATATAACAGCAAAAAGATTGCCGCTGATACGACACCGCTTATCCCGCTTAGTACGATCACATAGGTGTTCTTATCGTAGCTGCCGATAAAATACATCAGTCCTGGTATACTTACCGATACTGCGATCACCAGTACCGCCATCTGTATCCGGTACTTCTCCTTCTCAAACAAGATCGAAAGCAGGCTGCCAAATAGTGTTAAGATCAGGTATGCCGCCAGCTCATAGAAGCTCGATTCCGAGATCATCCCAAGGAAAATATTAAAATACATCCCGATCACAATGCCCACCGTCGGATTCGTAACCAGCGTCAGGAAAAACGCCGGGATCATCACCGGGGCCGTATAAGCCGGTAAAAAGATAAAGATCAGATATGCCACTGCGGATAATACAAAAGTATAAAGTAACAGTGTATAACAGGTTGTCTCATTTTTCAGCAAATGTCCCTTTTTACGCTCCGATTCCAAAAACAGGATCAGGATCGGGAATAAAATACAATGAAAAAATACAACCGCAAGTATCTGGTCGATCGTAAACTTGTGATAAATGGCAAAAAAACAGCTCATGCCCGCAAGGGAAAGGATCATCCCAGCGATTGCCGCAAACCGCTTGCCCAAAAAGATCTCTTTCTCCATTATCTGCTCCCCTGTTTTTTCCGTCTGTCTGTGCCTTTTGCCTGGGTACGTTTTGCGGTTCTGCTCTCATAATCCTCATATGCCTTGACGATCTTCTGTACCAGAGGATGACGGACAACATCCGCACTCGTCAGTTCGCAGACTGCAATCTCATCGACCTTGCGTAAGACCTTTAATGCAACATCTAAGCCGGATGCCGCACCCGGTGCAAGATCCTTCTGGGATGCATCCCCGGTTACAACCACCTTCGAACCAAAGCCGATTCGTGTCAGAAACATCTTCATCTGGGCAGGTGTCGTATTCTGTGCCTCATCTAAGATGATAAACGCATTATCTAAGGTTCGTCCACGCATATAAGCAAGCGGTGCGACCTCGATCAGCCCCTTTTCCATATTCCGCTGGAAGCTCTCTGCCCCCATGATCTGATATAAGGCATCATATAACGGACGCAGGTATGGATCGACCTTACTCTGTAGATCTCCCGGTAAGAAACCAAGCTTCTCGCCCGCCTCGATCGCAGGTCTTGTTAAAATGATCCTTCCGACCTCTTCATTCTTAAATGCAGTGATCGCCATTGCCATTGCAAGATACGTCTTACCCGTACCTGCCGGGCCGATTCCGAATACGATCATCTTATTATGGATCTCGTCCACATAATTCTTCTGTCCGAGTGTCTTTGGCTTTACCGGCTTCCCATTGATCGTATGACAGATCGTATCCTTATCGATCTCTACGATCTCATGTTCCTTCGACACCTTCTGAAGTTCTAAGGTATAATCGACATTCTGTTCTGTGATCTCGTTGCCGCGTTCGGACAATGTAAGAAGCTGCTCGAACACATTACAAGCGCTCTTAATATTCGGTTCACTTCCAAGGATCTTAACGGAATCATTTCTTGGAACTACCGTAACATTAAGAGCGCGTTCAATCTTTTTTATATTCTTATCAAAGCCGCCAAACACATTTGCCATGTGCTCAGCCGGAATATTGATCGTTGTTTCATTCAAGTTCATCTGCTGCTACCCTCTCGTCTGCAGGCTTCTCCGGCTCTGCCACCGGTGCTGTCTGATACAGCGGACCACACACGGTAATCGTCCCCTTCGCACTGCATAAATTGTCATTTACATCTATAATAACATTTTTTTCCTGAATTTGAACATTTTTTTCCTGAATTTTTTCGAAATATGTCTGCAAGTGGCTTTCTGCAATGGTTTTTGCTTCCTTCTTCGTATATTTTTCGGATACGGTCTGATACTCTGCATAGTGATCCGTCTGTAAGACCACCGGCAGATAAAAGTCCGAACAAAGCCTTGGCTGCCGGTATTCGGTTGTCTTTTCACTTTTCGGATAAGTGACCTTTCCCATTGGGATCGGGTATATGTGACCGAACAGTTCGACCGCATAACGTTTCTTCTGATTCCCGGTGAAATGCTTCTTCTCATAGGATAATGAAAAGGTATCCCGATACGGCAGCTTTGTCTGGATCTGGATATCCGCATCTGCCCTGCAATACTCATAGCCGGAAACTTCCTGATTATCATCGATCAGATCAATGCGTCCGCTGACTAAGACCTCTCCCTTTTTGACCTTCGCCTGTTCCTGTATCAGCGGTGTACCTGTCCTTGTTATCATCTTAAGAACCGTCCCGTCACAGGCTGCGACAAGATCCCGTGGTTCTTCTTTCCCTTTTTCCTCCTTTTTTTCACCGGTGATCAGGTTCTCTTTTACCTGGATCGTAAGCTTCGTTCCGGAGATCTGTGCAGAAGTCCAGATGATCTGCCCATAGTGCAGACGGATTTTTTCCTCTAAGCTGCTGCAGTCAATTTCCTTTTTCGCCACGCCAAATCCACAATGCTCTGCCTCTAGAAACTGTAAGAGATTATCGTCAGTCACGCTACTGTTTCCGAGGATCTCAATATTCCAGATAAAACGTGACAGGAAAAAGAGAAACAGGAAAAAGACCGCGATCCCGCCCAAAAACAGCTTCCGTTTCCGGTAGCGGAACATCACAAACGGAAAGCCATAACGCTTTAGGATCTTCAGATGCGTTTTTGTCTTTTTTAAGAATGGCTTTAGTTCCCGCACACCGGATAAGCTGATAAAAAATTCGTACCCGGATTCGATATGTACCAGATCCCAGATTAAAATATCGTGATTGCTGCACAGATTCAAAAAACGCTCCGGTGCATATCCGGTCACCTGTACCCGGACATACCCGGACAGATATTTGATGAATGATAAGACCATAGCTTCTCCTAATCATACTGAATACTTTTTATGATACCACTGATCTTCATCTCTTCATTCGTATAATATTGGATAAGCAGCGTTTTGCCCTGTACGCATACCTGACAGTTTTTCGCCTGGATCCGGATACATTCCGGAGAATATTCAAGGATTCCCCGGTAGTTTTCAATCAAAAGCTCCCGCTGGCCGGTCACTGTCACAAGTACCGCACCATACATCAGGTCTTTTGGTAGTTCTAAGGTTTCCACCACATTTTCTTTCCATGATTTTGCACTGATTTTTCTCATATATTACTATATGACAAAATGCTAAAAACTATTCAGTGATCACCTCATGGATCGTCTTCGGTGCAGTATATTCTCTATCGGAGAAGGTATAGGACTTCTGCAATAAGGCTTCTGCCTCCCTTGCTTTTTCAAGGTCGTTGGCATAGATATAAGAGAGAATATCTCCCTGTTTCACATATGCACCCTTCTTATGAACCAGTTCGATTCCAACCGCCGGATCGATCACATCTTCTTTGACACGGCGGCCACCGCCTAAGATCATACAGGCAACACCGATCTGTTCTGTCTCTATTTCACAGATATAACCGTCCCCAGCCGCATAAACCGGGATCTTATGGGCTGCCTGTGGCAGCAGGGAAGGATCATATACCTGCGCGGGATCGCCGCCCTGTGCCTCTACGAACTCCGCCATCTTATGCAGTGCCTGTTTCGAAGCAATCACTTCCTTCATTTTTCGGATTGCCTGATCACGGTCTGCTGCCGCACCTGCAAAAAGCAGCATATAACTGCCGAGTGCATAGACATCGTCCATCAGATCCTTTGGTCCGTTGCCGTTTAAAGCCTGTATCGCTTCGATCACTTCTAAGGAATTACCGACCATGTTGCCAAGCGGCTGTGACATATCTGTTACGATCGCTGCCGTTTTCTTCCCTGCCATATTGCCGATCCGAACCATCGTACGTGCCAGCGCGATGGCATCTTCTTCCTTTTTCATAAAGGCACCGTTGCCCGTCTTGACATCTAAGACGATCGCATCACTGCCACTTGCCAACTTCTTACTCATAATGCTGCTGGCGATCAGGGAACGCTGTGCCACAGTTGCCGTAACATCCCGCAGCGCATAGAGCTTCTTATCCGCAGGTGCAAGCTCCGCCGTCTGTCCGGCGATCGCAAGCCGGATACGGTTGACATTCTCAAAAAACTTCTGATCCGAAAGTCCGGTCTGAAATCCGCGGAAGCATTCTAACTTATCAATCGTTCCACCGGTATGTCCAAGTCCCCTTCCGGACATCTTTGCAACCGGAACACCAAGTGCTGCAATGACAGGTCCAAGCACCAGCGAAGTCTTATCACCGACGCCACCGGTGCTGTGCTTGTCTACCTTCACGCCATGGATCGCAGACAGGTCTAAGACCTCCCCGGAATCTCGCATGGCAAGCGTCAGATCCAATGTCTCCTGTTCGTTCATACCCTGAAAACAGATTGCCATTAACATGGCAGACATCTGGTAATCCGGGATCTGATCTGCGGTATAGCCTTTTATCATCCACTGAATCTCTTCGGTGGACAGTACCCCGCCGTCCTTTTTCTTTTCGATCAAATCATACATTCGCATACGAATACCCCCTTACTTATGGTATGGTTCATGATTCATGATCCGGTATCCCCGGTAGATCTGTTCAAGCAGGATCACACGCATCAACTGATGCGGAAATGTCATCTTCGAAAAGCTCAGCTTTTCATCGGCACGCTTTAACACCGCATCTGCAAGTCCGAGGGATCCTCCTATCACAAATACAATATGGCTCTGTCCACGCAGACCAAGTGATGCCATCTTTTCCGATAATTCCACGGAGTCCGGCATCTTCCCGTCTATCGCAAGTGCGATCACATATCCCTGGCTTTCCTCTATATACTTCATCAGCCGCTCGCCCTCTTTATCCTTGATCTGACGTTCTACGGTCTCACTGGCATGATCCGGGGTCTTTTCATCTGTAACCTCAATGATCTGTAACTTACAGTAACGGCTTAAACGCTTGGTATATTCTGCGATTGCGTCGCGGTAGAACTTCTCTTTGATTTTTCCTACGGTCAGTAATGTGATCTTCATGTCTGCTCCCTATCTAATTCTGAAAGATTCTTCCATACAGCTCTTCTAGCATATGATCCTGATATGCACGGTCGAGATCCGGATACCTGCTGCTTAAGCAGTGTTCCATCACTTCATAACGCTGGAAATAGAGCTGTTCTTCGCCTACCAAGGTGTCGGCAACCTCCGCATCAATATCACTTGCGGAATAAGTATCTAAAAACCAGCTTATGATCTCTTCGGTTAACTGCTTCTCACTTCCGGCTTCTTCCTTTACACTTTTTAAGCGCATCTGATACCGGATTCCGATGATCAAAAATACCACAAACAACGTTCCCATCACAAGAAACATTAATATCTTCATGTAACCTTCCATCTGTAACCGGATGACACCTAGTCCCCACAAAAGCAGAAATACGATTCCAAGTGTACCAATGCACAAAAATGTGGCTGCCGTGGACTTCATATCCTCATATGCGGTTTCTTTTTTTACATAGATATGCCCGCCTGTTTTAGGTGTTACCACATCCTCTTCCTGCTCTTCTTCGTTAAATGCTTCCTGCTGCTCTTTTTCATAAAATTCCTCCGCGTCGGCTAAGGTTTCCACAAGCGGGATATGACAATCCGCGCATTCCGTAATCCCCTTGACATATTCATTCTTACATTTTGGACACCACATTGTTTTATCTCCTCTTCATTCATTGATTATACCATTAGACCGGAACTCCACAACCTCATCGAATTCCTTCCGCTTTTTGTATCCATTATACCAAATATGCTTTCTCTTTGGTATAGCCCACATCCTTATTTTTCATAAATATGCGGATAGACCGGTATTTCAAACGTATGATCCCCGCCATGACCTAGTTCCGGTTAAGCCTCATATACAACAACGGATACGGATTTCCTTCTTCGTCATGGTCTGTCCTTTTGTATGTTGCAAATCCCATATGTTCATAAAATCCGACTGCCTGCGGATTCTGCTCATTTACGGTTACTTCCTGTATGTTGTAATGTTCGATCCCATATTGCAGCAGTTGTCTTCCCAGTCCCTTTCCACGCTCCCCCGGCAATAGAAACAACATCTCCAAGCGGTTGTCCTCCGTGCCAAAAAAGGCTGCCGGATCTCCTGACTCATTTTCTGCAACAATAAGGTGCTTTACCCCATTTAATGCCTGAGGAACATATTCCTTAATCTGTTTTATCTCTGCATCCGATAGGAACAGATGGGTTGCACGGACAGATGCTTCCCATACCTGTAATAATTGTCCGATTAACTGTGGTGTTCTTTTTGATACCTCGTATATTCTCATGATGCTGCTCCCTTCGTGTTAAAAAACTGGTAACACATTATAACATAAAACAAAATGAACTTTAAATACACGAACAGCGTGACATATTTCATTATTTTTCATGAATATTCACGCTGTTAATACATCTAAAACTCTGTTTTAATTACAACTTTTCCGCTTGCATGACTTGTAAGAAGATACTGAATGGCATCTACTGTCTCATTAACGGAATAGACCTTATCAATATAGGTGTGCAGTTTTCCTGTCTCAGCAAGTTCCTTTGCATATTGCAGGTAATCTTCCTGTTTCGTAAATGCCCCTGCATAATAAGTAAAATTACGTGATGTAAAAGAAGCCATAAGTGCCTTCATTGCCTGACTCATATTACCAACACCAACAAAAATACCATTCTCTTTCATGATACTTTTGTATTGTTTCATCGGATTGCATCCGTTGACTCCAATGATCACATCATACTTTAAATCAGACTGTGTGAAATCCTGTTTTTTATAATCAATAACCTTATCACATCCCGCCGTCTTTGCAAGTTCTGTATTTCTTGTGCTGCATACACCTGTGACTTCTGCTCCGGCAGCTTTCGCGAGCTGTACTGCATACAGCCCCACTCCACCGGACGCACCATAGATCATCACTTTCTGTCCTGATTTGATATTCGCTTTTCTGACGGCTCCGAGTGCAGTTTCAAAAGAGATCGACACTGTGGCAGCCTCTTCAAAAGAAAAGTTTTCCGGCTTTTTGCAAACTCTGTCTTTATCCATAAGTGCCAATTCAGCCAATCCGCCTGCCGGAGCAGAACCGGCAGTTTTACCGAATACGGCATCGCCCTTTTTTACGTGGGTGACATTTCTTCCTGCTTTTACTACAATGCCGGATATTTCTGCTCCAAGAGGCTTTCCGATATATCCCATCATCTTATTGGTAAGAGAAGTAGAAATCGGGATTTTGCTATTCTTTGTCTGAAAACGCTGGTAATCGCTCACATTCAAAGCACAAGCCTTTACTTCGATCAGTACCTGATCATCGCCCGGCAGTGGCGTCTCTACCGATTGCTGCTTTACCACTTCAAGACCGCCTGTTTTTGTATATACAACTGCTTTCATTTTTAATTCTCCATCTTCTCTTTTACGGTTGTTCCCATATAAACGAACTCATAGATCATATCACCACTACGCTTGATTACTTGTTCACCATCATGGAGTTCCAATGTACCTTTTGCAAAGTTTCTTGATGTGGAAGGATGAAGTCCTTTCAGTTTTAATGCTCCCTGCATAACCTTCGGAAGCTGTGCGGTAGGATCACGAGCCTCTAACTCATATGCCTGCTCAATCGTATACTTTGCGCTCTTTTCACCCTGTTTGAAAATATACTCAATTTCTTTCGGGTACATTTTTCCGGAAAGTTTTTCTTTATATTCCTGTACAAATTTGCATTTTGGAGTAGTCAGATCTTCCATAACCAGATTTCCATCCTTATCCTCCAAAAACATCATCGGCAGTCTCTGGTATCCAAATTTCTTCTGCGTACCAATGTCAAATACAAGGATTGCATAATCACCGAAATCCTGTCTGCCCCAGATCCAGTGATCCCATGTGGAATTGTGTTTCACATTTCCCCACTGATGATCGTGATATCCAGCACCTGTCACCTGATGTTCCTTTCCATCATAATACAATGTACCTGTTACAGTTCCTCTTGGAACTGCACAAAGCCATGTGAAATAGCCATCTTCATCAAAGGCAAATCCTCCTGCTCCTGGTCTCCAAGGCTTTGCTGTACTTGTCAGAATCAGATCGCATCCAACATCGGATGCCTCTCCCTGTCCGCCGGAACCGTCTGTACCATTCACACCGCCGGTTTTGTCAACATGGATATGATAAGTTTTTAAATCCCCATCTAAGAAATGAGATCCGAATTTTACATCACACCGGTCTTTTCCAAAATGTGCATCCGCTGCTGTCAGGATTACATTATCCTTGTACTCTTTTCCGTCCGGGGAGGTAATCTTGATTACAACAGAAGGAATCGTTCCTTCTTTATCGATTGTTTTATTATCCTTGGTATTGAAATGTACAACTGCTTTTGAACCATCGTCCAGAATCATATCAAAATACCACCATTCATACACGCCAGCCCTGTCATCGTCACGCTTGCCATCTTCCCAGACTTCTATCGTACCTTTTTTCGTACCCATCTTTTTATAATCTGCATCTTTATCCATTAATCTTACTTTTACATCTGCCATATTGATTGCTCCTTTCTTTTTATGAAACAGATTGTATCAGCGAAAGTAGTAAAAATCAACAGAGTAGCTGAGTCAATATGGTCTGTTTTGTCTCATTTTACATCATTGCTTGGTTTGACTTAATATTTTTATAATGATACAATATGTCCATTATAAAAGGAATGGTGAATTATTATGTCAAAGGCATCTATGGACAATCAAAGAGTTAAAAACCAGATTACGGAAGGTCTTTTTTCTTTACTTAGGAAAAAATCTTTTTCTGAAATTACCGTTACAGATATTGTAAAGGAAGCAAATGTTGCAAGAGCCTCTTATTACAGAAATTTCGAAAACAAAGAACAGATTATAGAAGCTGCAATGGACAGCCTGAGAGATGAACTTATGAGTGACATTCCATATGACGATGACGAGCATATCTTTAATCAGGAAAATGCAAGAGCCGGATTTGAAAAGGCATTAACCTGTTGCCTGATCAAAAAAGCGGATCTTCTTACCCTTTATCATAACGGATTTGGAAGTCTCATTCAGCAGACCTTCAATCGTTATATTATGGAATTTGCAGGAAATATGTCTGTCAATTCTACCATGCGATATAAGCTATATTTCATATCAGGAGCAGTTACCAATGTACTGATTGAATGGCTGAATGAAGGTGCAAAAGAACCACCGAGAGAAATAGCTGCACTTTGCATCAGTTATTTCTCTGGTGGTATTCTCCATGAATAAAATACTGTAGATGAAATAAAATTATATGTAACCTAAAATCTCCCGGATTTGTGAAAGATCCCCCGCAAAATAGATTCCTTCCTGCCGCTCTTTTGTGGACAAACCCATCCGGATCATATGCTGTAACAGTTCTTTGAGACTGTCATAATATCCATTCAGGTTATACAGAATGCAGGGTACATGTAACTGCTTTAACGATACCTTTGACATGATCTCTGCAATCTCTTCTAACGTTCCGGTGCCTCCCGGAAAGGCGATAAAGGCATCGCCTAATTCAATCATCTTCGTTTTACGCTCTGACATATCCTTTGTCACGATCAGTTCTGTCAGTCCATCGTGCTGAAATTCACTGTCGATAAAAAATTGCGGTTCGACACCGGTTACTTTACCGCCTGCCCTTAAAACGCTGTCTGCAGCCATTCCCATCAGACCGGTTTTAGATCCGCCATAGACAAGTGCATTGCCACTTGTTCCAATCCATGTGCCAAGTTCTTCCACTGCCTTTTTCAAAGCGGGATCGTTTCCCTCTAATGCACCAAGATACACTGTAATATTCATAAACATATCCTCCGTATTGATCGATAGCTCTTCTTCTAATATTTTCTTTTATTAAAGTTAACCATCGGTCATCTGACAATCATTTATTTAGAAATGCTAATAGCAATCGTAGGATATTCTGTTTTCATCGCTCCTGCGTACCTCCCATTATCTCTAATTTTCAGGCTTGAGCGGTCCGTAATAATAAGAGGATGTTGCACCGCCATCGATCAGGAACGTAGATCCTGTAATAAACGCACCCTTGTCACTCATCAGAAGTTCTGCTACATTCGCCACTTCATCTGCGGTTCCCGGTCTTCCTGCCGGACACTTTGCGAACATGTTCTTATAAAAATCACCGCGAGGTCCGTTAAACTCGTCGATTGCAAGCGGTGTTACAATGATGCCCGGTGCAATATCATTTAATCTTGCGCCACGCTTGCCCCATTCTACCGACTGCGCCATGACACGCTTCTCATTGCATCGTTTTGCCATCTGATATGCGTGAAGGGTGTCTTTGATATTCTCCGGCTGTAAAATCTCAAGACTTAACAACTCTTCGGTCGGTGTTGTTGCAAGTACTTCATCTTCTTCGGCTGTAAGCTGCGGCATTCTCCATCCGGACTGGCTGGAGATTGTAACTCCACAGCCGCCTTCTGCGATTACTTTTCCGACTTCTTCTAATAAAACAGCCGTTCCGTACAGATCAACCTTTAAGATGGCTTCGACCGGTGCCTGACTTGGTGAAACTCCTGCTCCGTTTACAAGCATTTTGATTTCTCCGTATTCCTGTGCTTTGGCGATCAGTTTTAAAATAGATTCCCTGGAAGAAAGATCCATCTCCACCGGCTCTACATCAAAGCCTGCATTGTTCATAATCTCTGCGATCGCTTTTGCATTGTCAATATTCTTATCACCCATCACAATTTTTTTTCATATCCCATTCTTCTGGCGATCGCCATGGAGATCTGTCCTGCGCCTGTTACGATCATTACATCTTTTTTACTCATAATTTTCCTCCAATCTTTTCCGCTGTTATGAAAAGTTCTTATCCTTCTACATTTTTCTTTGCCCAGTCTGCTACTGCTTTTTCTGATTTCATCGCATCCGCACCATGAATTGCAATGCCTGTTCCAAATGCTGCACCTTTACAGATTTTTCTGAGGTCACGCTCACTGTTTCCAAGCCCGCTTCCCTCGTGTGTCATAAGTGCCATCACCTTTTTGCCTGTAAAATCAAGCCGCTCAAGCTGTGTAAATACTGCCACCGGGTAAGTTTCCCACCAGCACGGACCACATATAAAAATGTTGTCATACGCTGAAATATCATCCAGATATTTCTTCAATTCCGGTCTTGCATTTTCCTTTAATTCCTGACTTGCTTCCTCGGTACATTTGTGATAATCCTTCGAATACGCATTCACAGTCTCAACCTCAAAAAGCTCGCCGCCTACTGCCTTTTGAATAAACTCTGCACAGATTTCGGTATTGCCTTTCTTTAAATCGATGATACTACCGTTTACATAATTTTCACCTTTTCGTGAATAATAAATGATCAAATTCTTAGCCAAATGGAATCCCTCCTGATCCTATGTATTTTCTTTTGCTGATCTAATCATAATTCTATTACACTTCTCAATCAAATCTTTCTTCTTATCATATTGATTACTTTCACTAATCATTATATAATATACCTGATTCATAGCGAAAAAAAGCACTCTAAAGGATAGAAACACATCAGAAACGGAGGAATATGTATGCTGCTGCGTCAAATTGAGTATTTTCAGGCAGTAATCGAAAACGGGAATTTTTATCTGGCTGCTGAACAGTGCCATGTTTCGCAGTCTGCCATTTCCCAACAGATTAAGAAATTAGAAGATGAACTTGGAGTCAAATTATTAGAAAGACATAACCGGACTTTTTCCCTGACTCCTGCCGGTGAACATTTTTACCGGAAAAGTCTGATTATAGCAGGCGATCTGAAGCATCTGATCCGTGAGACAAAGAGAATTGCAGATAGCGATCATGCTGTTTTACGAATTGGATACTATAAGGGTTATCATGGAAACGAACTTTCGGAAGCGATTGCTCTATTTTCCGAAAAATATCCGGCTGTAGATGTGCAGATTACGGTGGGAAGCCACGAAGAACTTTATCATGCTATGGAAAATAACACTGTCGATCTTGCAATGAATGATCAAAGACGTGCCTTTTCCGATGCATATCATAATGAAGTGCTTGCAGAAAGTAAGATTTATATTGAAATTTCTTCCAAAAATCCACTGAGCAGATTAAGTACGCTAGAAGCGGACGACTTAAAAAATACCCCCTGTATTCTTGTGATAAATCAGGCAGGACAGATAGAAGAACAAAATTATTATGAAAAGATCATCGGATTGCAGGGGGACTTTCTTTTTGCAGATACCATGCAGGAAGCCCGGCTTAAAATTATCACCGGGCAGGGATACATGCCGGTCGATGTGATCGGGGAACAGGTCTGGTTTGATACTTCCGTCAGCAGAATACCGCTTGTAAGGAATCAATCCCCTGTCAAAAAGACCTACTGTGCTTTCTGGAGAAAAGATAACTCCGGATATTATATGGAAGAATTTGCAAGTTTGCTGAAATCCTGCTTTTAGCAGCGGTTTCCCATATCTCAGCAAACAGTCATCTCTTTTTATAAATAAGCAATTCCGGATTTTCGCCTTTTGCCTCATAGGTACAAACCATGATAAAATCCATATCTGCTAAAATACCAAAGCACCTCTCACCGTCGAATTCAGATTCTAACTGATTTCCCAAATAAGTCTTCTCATCATCCAAAAACTTCACCTTTGTTCCATTCGGAAGTGTGTACTTCAGATTCACATATTTTCCGACAAGTGCATGCAATTTTTCCACTCTCGGCAGTCCCTCTACATGAAGTTCATTGATTTCCCTGATCAACTGCTGCTTAAATGCTTCAAACTGTCCATTGTCACTGAGCTTGTCATATCTCTTCCAGTAATCCAGTTTCGGAAGCATCTCCTTCAGATAAGAACGTGCCTGTTCTTCCGTAAAATCGTCACTGACCATGTTTTTTACACACACATCGATCAGTTCATCCATATCGCTATAGGTGTAGGTTCCATCCGCATAACACCACTTACAATAGTCCTCATTCAAGGTGCCATCTTTCTCACGGCCTATGATCGAATCATCAATAGGCATCCCACAGCACTGGCAGATCAGTTTACGTGGTTCTCCTAAAAGTGTATTGATCGAAACATCAAATTCCTTCGATAAAAGCTTCAATGTTTCTGTATTTGGTACTGTCTCGCC
>CACZPJ010000051.1 GCA_902782995.1 uncultured Lachnospiraceae bacterium
AAGCACGCCGCCAGCGTTCATCCTGAGCCAGGATCAAACTCTCATGTTAAAGTTTAATCTTTCAGAATTTAGCTTGGCTAAATATCCAACAATTACTTCGTAATTGTTTTTTACTGTTTTTAAGGTTGCTTCGACTTTCGTCTTGGCTGTTCTTAAATTGAAATCTCTTGCTTATGTTTTTCATAAGCTGTTTCTTCCACTCACTTGCCGATGTTTTGCGAAGCAAAACTCCGGACAAGTTTGTGAAACAAACTTGTTTAGGATCTTTCAAGGTTATTTCACTGTTCAGTTATCAATGTTCTTTTCGACCTTTAGCAGTTCGTTTTGTCGCTGTCAGCAACTCAATCATTATATCAGATGTTTCATTACTTGTCAACAGCTTTTTTATTTTCTTTATCATGTCCTTCCGGACACAACTTCTACATGATAGCATGTGCATCATATTTTGTCAAGACTTTTTTCAATTTTCATCGGCTGCTTTTCCCAAAGCATTGACCGCCTGTTCCTTTCAAAAGCCCCACCAGACGCTTGTTCTCTGCGCGGTGGAGTTTTATAATAGCACGATATTTTTGGTGTGTCAATCATATTTCGACGCTTTTTGCAAAGAAAGTCTATTCCGCATTTCTCATCATATTGTCTGAATTTTTCATACAATTATAACAATTACGAAAATACCTACTGGATCGCACGCACTGCTTCCTTCACATTGCTGACTCCGACCAAACGGATGCCTTCGGTTTCACGGACTGTATCTAAGCATACCTTCGGCAGAATACAGGTGGTAAAGCCTAACTTCTTTGCTTCCTGGATACGCTGCTGCGCCATACTGACTGCACGCACCTCTCCGCTTAAGCCAACTTCGCCAAAACAGATTGTTTTTTCATCAATCGGCAGTTCCTTATAGCTCGATACGATCGCGAGTACAATGCCAAGGTCGATCGCCGGCTCATTCATACGGATTCCACCTGCTATATTGACGTAGGCATCGCAGGAGGATAAAGACATTCCCAACCGCTTCTCCAATACAGCCATCAACAGATTCACGCGGTTAAAATCCGTTCCTGCTGCCGTCCTTCTTGGCATTCCAAAGTTACTATGGCACACAAGTGCCTGTATCTCTAACAGGATCGGTCTTGTTCCTTCCATTGAACATGCCACAACCGAACCGGATGCTCCCTCCGGCTTGCCGCTTAACATATACTCCGACGGATTCTCAACTTCACGCAGACCTTCATTCTGCATCTCAAATACGCCAATCTCATTGGTAGAGCCAAAACGGTTCTTCACGCCACGTAAGATCCGGTACGCTGCATGCCTGTCTCCTTCAAAATAAAGCACCGTATCTACCATATGTTCAAGCACACGCGGTCCTGCAACAACACCTTCCTTTGTCACATGGCCTACGATAAAAATCGTGATCTCCAGCTTTTTTGCGATCTGCATCAGGATTCCGGTAGATTCCCTTACCTGTGACACACTTCCCGGTGCGGAAGAGACGCCTTCATTATACATCGTCTGTATCGAATCGATAATGACAACCTCCGGCTTTTCCTTGCGGATCACATCCTGTATGGTATCCAGATTCGTCTCACACAGCAGGGATAACGATTCTCCAAATTCCCCGATCCGCTGTGCACGGATCTTGATCTGCCACAAGGACTCCTCTCCGGAAATATATAATACTTTTACCTTCTGTTCGGACAGCTTCTGACATACCTGTAAAAGCAGGGTTGACTTTCCGATTCCCGGATCTCCTCCGACAAGCACCAGCGATCCCTTTACGATCCCTCCGCCTAACACGCGGTCAAGCTCTGCAATAGAGGTCGATAAACGATTCTCATCCTGCGCTTCGATCGCAGCAAGCTTTGTCACCTTTGCCTCCGATTCACGCTTCACTTTTCCGACAGCACCCTTGTCTATCACTTCTTCCACGAAGGTATTCCATTCCTTACAGCCCGGACACTGCCCCATCCATTTCGATGATTCATAGCCACAGGACTGACAAAAATACACTGTTGTTTTTCCTTTTGCCATTCCAATCTCCTTTCCTTAAAGTGTGCGCCTGCTTTTACTATATAGGGGATTCCAAAAAATTTTCCTATACAGTAAGAAAAAAGAATCCTGCATAACAGGATTCTCTTTCCGCTCTTCCCTTTTGAACCACTTATGAAAGCTTAACCACCTTAACAGAAACCGGTGTTCCCTCATTCAGCTCTACACTTAAAGTCAGCTTGCCGCCAAGATTCGTCTTCATCTCACCAACATTGTTGCCATCTACTTCAATCTTATAATCTGCTTCTTCCTGTAAGCCAAGTGTGATCTCAGCATCTTCCGGTCCTTCTACCTGAAACTCTACACCTGCTTCTGTTGCAGCCATATGTGCAACTGCTGTTCCAGGAACCGATTCATATACGAACATTCCGTTCTTCTCTAACTTCGTGATCTCACGGAAGGTCTTTACCTTGAAAAGATCTCCGCCATGTTCAAAATTATCCAGCTTAGACTTACTGCCTAAGGTATAATCTCCAAAACTAATTGTACCGTCTGCCTCTGAACGAATCAACTCGCTAACTACAGCCATCTGCTTGTCCTCCTATAGCTTTATCTCTACCGGCTTCTGCCGGCCTCTTGTTATTTATTACACCTATTATAGCTTATTTTTTTCTGTTTTTCTAGGTATTTCTTGCAATTACAGATGTTTTTATTTCCTGTTTTACAAGGCGCACTTCTACCGTATCACCTTCCCTGATCTTACCTGCGATCAGCTCTTCCGCAAGCAGATTTTCCAGCTTATTCTGTATCATGCGGCGCAGTGGTCTTGCTCCATACTTCGGATCATACGCTTCCTTTGCAATATAGGTTTTGACATTTCCTTTTACCTGCAATGTGATATTCATCTGCTTCTTGCAGCGGTCGATCAGCTTATCCATTAAGAGTGTAACGATCTTCTTCATATCATCCTGGTTCAATGCCCGGAATACGATTGTCTCATCAATACGGTTTAAGAACTCCGGCTTGAAGATCCGTTTTACCTCTTCCATGACACCGTTTTTCATATATTCATAGTTCTGCTTTTCATCATCACCGGCTGCAAATCCCAGCTTTTTCGGCTCTACGATCGACTTTGCACCTGCATTCGAGGTCATAATGATAATCGTATTCTTAAAATCGACTCTTCTGCCCTGTGCATCGGTAATCCTTCCATCATCTAATACCTGCAAAAGGACATTAAATACATCCGGATGTGCCTTTTCAATCTCGTCAAACAGGATCACCGAGTACGGATTCCTACGCACCTTTTCACTGAGCTGTCCACCCTCTTCATAACCTACATAGCCCGGCGGTGAACCGATCATCTTCGATACGCTGTGTTTCTCCATATACTCCGACATATCTACACGGATCATTGCCTGTTCATTGCCAAAGACTGCCTCTGCCAATGCCTTGGTGATCTCCGTCTTACCGACACCAGTCGGACCTAAAAACAGGAAAGAACCGATCGGGCGGTTCGGATCTTTTAATCCGACTCTTCCTCTCCGTACTGCCTTTGCCACTGCACTGACAGCCTCTTCCTGTCCGATCACACGCTTATGCAGGATCTCCTCTAAGCGTGCCAGACGCGCTGCTTCGCCCTCAGCTAACTTCTTTACCGGTATCTTCGTCCAGCCGGAAACTACTTCCGCGATTTCCTTTTCTCCTACGACAAGCTTTTTGCGGTCTGCATCCTTATGATACTTCTTCACCAGCTTCTCACGCTGTTTCTTTGCTTCTGTACACTGCTTTTTTGCTTCACTGGCATCCTCATAGCGGCCTTCCTTTAAGGCATCTTCTAATTCCTCTTCCAGCTCTCTTTCCCGATCCTCTAATTCCCGGATATGCTCCGGCATCCGGAATCCATCTAAGCGCACCTTTGATGCGGCTTCATCCATCAGGTCGATTGCCTTATCCGGTAAAAAGCGGTCATTGATATAACGTGCAGACATCGTAACTGCTGCACGGATTCCCTCATCTGAAATCGTTACATGATGATGCTTCTCGTATTCACTCCGTAATCCCTTTAAGATCTCGATTGCCTGTTCCTCGGTCGGCTCTTCGACTGTCACCGGCTGGAAACGACGCTCTAATGCAGCATCCTTCTCGATATACTTCCGGTATTCCTCGATTGTTGTTGCACCGATCAGTTGGATCTCGCCTCTTGCAAGCGATGGCTTTAAGATATTCGATGCATCGATCGCACCTTCTGCGCCTCCGGCACCAATGATCGTGTGAAGTTCATCAATAAAAAGTAACACATTTCCTGCCTGCGTTACTTCCCGGATCACATTTTTGATACGTTCCTCAAACTCACCACGATACTTCGATCCTGCCACCATTCCGGACATATCCAGTGTCACCACACGCTTATTCAAAACGGTTTCCGTTACCAGACCGGATACGATACGCTCTGCAAGTCCTTCTGCGATCGCAGTCTTACCAACTCCCGGTTCACCGATCAGACATGGATTATTTTTGCTTCTGCGGCTTAAGATCTGTATCACGCGCGCAATCTCATGCTCTCTGCCTACAACCGGATCTAACAGCCCCTCTGCGGCTAATCTGGTAAGATCTCTGGAATACTGGTCTAACGTAGGCGTCATCTGTGTGGACTTACGCTTTCCGCTTTTTAACGCCTGTATCTCTTCCTTGAATGCTGCTCCATCCTCGCCCATGGCGATCAATGTCTCCGCATAGAGCTTCTGCACGTTAATGCCTAACGTATTCAGTAAACGTACTGCAACACAGTCAGACTCTTTTAATAGTGCGATCAACAGATGTTCTGTTCCTATCTCATCACATGTAAAACGCTCCGCTTCCTGCTCAGATGCTTCTAGTACATGCGCGATCCGCGGAGAAAATCCCTTCTTATCAAGCACTTGAACCGATGAGGATGGTGCGATCAGATCCTCGATCAGTTCTAATAACTTTTCTTCTTCTACTCCTGCATCCATAAGCACACAGGCAGCCACACCGGTTGCTTCCTTTAATAAACCGACCAGTAAATGCTCTGTTCCTATATAATTATGATGCATCATCTTTGAGACCTTTTCGGTAAGCTCTAATACTTTCTTTGCTTTTTTCGTATATGGTCTATGCATAATTGCCTCCTGCTGCCTTCCTTTTTACAGATCATTCAGATCCATGATCTCAATATCCTCGGATACGGATGAATCTACATCATCTATGGTTGTTCCTTCATCCACGAGCTTCTCTTCCTCGTCGTAGAAATCATCATTATCATCAAAGATATCTTCTTTTCTTCCAAATCTCTTCTTTTTTGTTTTTTTCTCTTTTTTCTTCTTCCGCAGAGTCGGCTCTTCCTCAAAATCCATAAATTCTTCTTCGTCATCATCAAAGAAGGTATCATCTTCGTCCTCTTCCTGCGGAAGCGGCTTTTTCTTTTCTTCCTTTGTCTTCTTTTTCTTAACGGTCACCGGCTCTTCGTCCACTTCATCCGGTTCATCTAAGAAATCCTCTTCGTCCTCAGGCTCTTCTGTTTCATGCTTTGTGTGCCGGAATGACCTGCGGGAATCTTCTTCAAAGTCATCCTCGTCCTCAAAGATCTCATCCTCATCTCTTCTTCCACGGATCAGCAGATTGATAACGACGATCAGACAGATTGCAAGTGCAATGATAAGTCCTGCGATCAGCTTGGTATCTTTGTTCTTAAGTGCAGTATACTTGTCGTTTAATTCTGCATATGACTTCTGTAAAAACTGATATTCATCACTCGCCGTTACGTCGGAAGTATCTTCCTCTGTACTTTCCTCCGGTGTCACATTGGCAGCCACCTCTGTACCGGCTGCCTGCGGTGTATCAGATGCTTCCGTATCCTGTGATGTGGTATCCGGCGTCGTCTCATCCGGTGTGTTTGCATCGCTTTGATCCTGTGCCGGTGCTGCTGCATCTGTATCCGCTGCCGCACTGCTTTTTGTCACATTGATCGTATAGGTTGCAAGATTGCCATTTTCTGCTGCAACCACAATCTTAATCACGTTCTGCCCTTCCTTCAGATCCGTGTTACCTGTGATCGACTGTATCGTTGCGGAACTGTCGGAAACAACTGCATCTACATCGATGCTGTTAGTATCCGCACCAACGGTTGCAGAATACTTGACATTGTTGTATACAAATGCAGGGGACAGTGTACCCTCTGACAGTTTTAACGACTTTAAGGAATTATCTGCCGACTTCGGTGTCTGCGCCTCTTCTTCCACCTTCGTGTCCGTTCCGCTCGTATCGGTTGTCTTTGTTGCCGTTGCTCCTGCATCTATTCCTGTTGTAAGCAGACATGCCATACAGACGGCTGCTGCCATTGCCTTTTTCCAGTTTTTCATCTTGTACATTTCCATTCTCCTTAGATTCTCACGCTTTTAAAACCATTTTTCGAATAGTCTTATTATAGGTAACTCTTGAAATTGCGTCAACCTATATCACAGAATTTTCAGCGTTTTTTAAGAATTAGAATCCCTCATAAAATACCGGAATTTCCGATTGATCTGATACAAAAGATGCCAGAAATTTTATAAAACAATTTTTGACACTACAATCCTATATCAGATATAATTAACATATCTAAACAAAAGGAGATTTGTTATGAAAAAACGTATTCTGGCTATTTTACTTTGTATGACAAGTATACTTTGCGGCTGTAATCAAAAAGCAGCCTCCACACCTTCTGACACCGCAGAAACTGTGACTTCACAGGCACAGCCTGTTTCTGAATCAGCAGCAAAAACGCAGATGCCGACTGAGGACAAGACCGCGGAACAAATCATTGAACAGAACTTTTCCGATCAGGGGATCACCGATTACGAATCCGTTGATCTCTCTTCCATAGAAGCATCTGCCGGTGTCTCTCTTTCTGACTTTGTCTGTTACCACTTTTTCTATCCCAGTGATGGATTAAGGATCGAAGCATACCTGACTGCCCCAAAGGATCAGATACGCACAGATCAGCCTGCGCCCTGTCTGATCTACAACCACGGCGGCAATCAGGACTATGGTGCACTCACGCCTGCGGACACCAGCTATTATGCCTACCAGTTTCACACGATCTGCATCGCGACCAATTACCGTGGCTGCGGTCAGAGTGAAGGAAAGGATCAGTTCGGTGGCGATGATGTAAATGACATCATCCACCTGATCGATCTGTGTGAATCCTTTGCTTATATGGACAGCACAAAGCTGAACATGATCGGTATGTCCCGCGGTGGCATGATGACTTATGAAACCCTGCGCGAAGATTCCCGTATCCACCGTGCGATCGTTGTATCCGGTGTTGCCGACTGTACCATGACCTATAACGACCGTGCCGATATGTCCGCCCTGTTAAAAGAACTGATCGGTGGGACACCGGAGGATATGCCCAAAGAATATGAAAAACGTTCCGCAACCTGTTTTGCAGATGAGATCCATACACCTCTCCTGATCTTTCATACCACCGGTGATGATAAAGTGTCGATCGAACAGGCAAAAAAACTGACTGCACTGTTTGATCAGTATGGCACCGATTATCAGTTTATCTCCTTCGACTCGGACGTACATTGTGATCTGCGTAAGGAAGATATGCAGACCATCCACGACTTTCTGTCACAGAAATAATCTTTTTCTATAAGCAAAAAGCGATCCTATCCTTTTGAGATAGAATCGCTTTTGTATATTATGACGCCTGATCAAACTGTGAATTGTACAGATCTGCGTAGAAGCCACCCTGTGCAAGCAGCGCGTCATGCGTACCCTGCTCAATGATGTCTCCGTCCTTCATGACAAGGATCAGATCCGCATCACGGATCGTAGAAAGACGATGTGCAATGACAAAGCTGGTTCTGCCCTTCATCAGATTATCCATTGCTTTCTGGATACGGATCTCGGTACGTGTGTCTACCGAGGAAGTTGCTTCATCGAGGATCAGTACCGGATTATCCGCCAAGATCGCACGTGCGATCGTAAGAAGCTGCTTTTGTCCCTGTGATACATTGCTTGCATCCTCGTTTAACTCCATCTGGTATCCACCCGGAAGTGTCTGGATAAAGTGATGTGCATGTGCTGCCTTTGCAGCCGCGATCACTTCTTCGTCCGTTGCATCTAAACGTCCGTAACGGATATTCTCCATGATTGTTCCCTTGAATAACCAGGTATCCTGTAATACCATTCCAAACGCATCCCGCAGGTCACGGCGGTTAAAGTCACGGATGTCATGTCCATCTAACCGGATACTTCCGCTGTTTACATCGTAAAAACGCATCAGAAGCTTCACCATCGTTGTTTTTCCTGCTCCGGTCGGTCCGACAATGGCGATCTTATGTCCCGGCTTTACATCTGCGGAAAAGTCATTGATAATGATCTGATCCGGATTGTAGCCAAAGTGCACATGGGAGAAGGAAACAGCACCGGTAATACCATCGGTAGAAACCGGATTCTCTACAACCTGTTCTTCCTCTTCTTCCCCAAGGAATTCAAATACACGCTCAGAAGCTGCTGTCATGGACTGCACCTGGTTAATGACCTGTGCGATCTGCTGGATCGGCTGTGTAAAGCTCTTTACATACTGGATAAATGCCTGAATATCACCGATTCCGATCGTGCCACGGATTGCTAAGAGTCCACCGGAGATTGCCACACCTGCATATCCAAGGTTACCGACAAATACCATGATCGGCTGCATCATTCCGGATAAGAACTGTGACTTCCATGCAGATTCATATAAGACATCGTTTGTTTTGTTAAAGCTGTCTACCGTTTCTTTTTCCTTATTGAATGCCTTGATTACAAGATGTCCGCTGTAAGTCTCTTCCACCTGTCCATTGATATGTCCTAAGTATTCCTGCTGTGTGCGGAAATGCTTCTGTGAGAACTTGACAACCAGGGATACTAAAACAGCAGAAACCGGCAGGATCACAAGTGCGATCAGTGTCATAAGCGGTGAGATTGATAACATCATAACCAATACACCGATCAGTGTTGCAACCGAGGTAATGATCTGTGTGATACTCTGGTTTAATCCCTGTCCTAAGGTATCTACATCATTCGTGATCCTTGAGAGTACTTCACCATAGGTACGGCTCTCAAAATACTTCATCGGCATACGGTTGATCTTCTCTGAGATCTCTTTACGCAGACGATAGCAGATCTTCTGTGTAACAGAAGTCATGATCCAGCCCTGGAAGAAGCTGAAGATCGTACTTGCCAGATAAAGTCCGAGTGTAAAAAGAAGGATCTTTGCAATATAATCAAAATCAATTCCACCGGTACCTGCGATCTTTTTCATCAGACCTTCTGCCAATGCGGTGGTTGCCTTACCCATGATTTTTGGTCCGGCAACGGAAAATACGGTCGATACTGCTGCAAAGATCATTACGATCACAATGGCGATCTTATATCTTCCAATATATGCTAACAGTTTTTTCATCGAGCCTTTAAAGTCCTTTGCTTTTTCACCCGGCATCATCGGTCCACGTCCCATTGGACCGCGTCGTCTCTGTGGTGTCTTAAACTGTGTTTCATTTTCATTACTCATGAGCGGCTTCCTCCTTTCCGTTTTCCATTCCAAGCTCTTTTTCGGAAAGCTGGGATTTTGCGATCTGCTGGTAAACTTCGCAGCCTGCTAACAGTTCTTCATGTGTTCCCTTTCCTACGATCCGTCCATCATCTAAGACTAAGATCTGGTCAGCATGTAAGATCGTACTGATTCGCTGTGCAACGATCAATACGGTTGCATCCTTTACCTTTTCTTCCAGTGCTTTCCGAAGTGCCGCATCGGTCTTCATATCGAGTGCGGAGAAGCTGTCATCAAAGACAAACAGCTTCGGCTGCTTTGCAATGGCACGTGCGATCGAAAGACGCTGCTTTTGTCCACCGGAAACATTTGTTCCACCCTGTGCGATTGCACTCTCATACCGGTCTGTCTTGGTATCAATAAATTCGGTTGCCTGTGCAATTTCTGCTGCCTCACGGATCTCATCATCGGTCGCATCCGGCTTACCGAAGCGGAGGTTCGATGCGATCGTTCCTGAAAACAGGACACCCTTTTGCGGTACAAAACCGATTTCTTCACGAAGTTCCTCTAAGGAGATATTGCAGATGTCCTCGCCATCTAAGGTAATACATCCATCTGTCACATCATAAAAACGCGGGATCAGATTAACCAGTGTTGACTTTCCGCATCCGGTACTTCCTATGATCGCTGTCGTCTTACCCGGAACTGCCTCAAAGTCAATGTCCTCTAAAACATCTGCATCTGCACCCGGATACCGGAAGTTTACATGTGAAAACTGTAATACACCCTTGTGTGCTGCAAGCTTCTTCGGCTCCTTTGCATTATGGATCGAAGAATCTGTTTTCATTACTTCATCGATTCTATCTGCTGCAACTCCGGCACGCGGTAACATGATAGACATCATGCTTAACATTAAAAATGACATAACGATCTGCATCGCATATGTGATAAATGCAGTCATCGCACCTACCTGTAAGTTACCGCTGTCAATCTTATGTGCTGCAACCCATACGATTAAAAGAGTGATACTATACATGATCATCATCATGCCCGGCATCATAAAGGTCATGACACGGTTGGTAAATAACTGTGTCTTTGTCAGATTCTTATTGGCTTCATCGAACCGCTTTTCCTCTGTCTTTTCCCTTCCAAAGGCACGGATAACGGAAAGTCCGGTTAAGATCTCTCTTGATACCAGATTGACATTATCCACAAGCTTCTGCATGATCTGGAACTTCGGCATGGCAACAGATACCAATAACAGTACAAATCCAAGGATTACAAGCACTGCCAGTGCAATGATCCAGCCCATTCCCGCTCCGGTCTGATAGACCTTTAGGATTCCTCCGACACCAATGATCGGTGCATAGAGAATCATACGAAGCATGATCGCTGTTACCATCTGGATCTGCTGGATATCATTCGTACTTCTCGTGATCAGGGATGCCGTTGAAAACTGGTCGATCTCTGCATTCGAGAAGCTGACAACCTTTTCAAAGATTCCTCTTCTGAGATCCCTGCCGACACCGGCACCGACCTTCGATGCAAGGAAGCCGACACCGGTTGCTGCAACAAGCATCAGCAATGCAATGCCAAACATCTTCGCCCCCTCTGTCCACAGATACTTCGTCTGGACGTCAGCAATATCCACACCCGCATCCTTATCGCAGGCAATGGCATAAGCAACACCCATAGAGGATAAGGTATTGCTTCCAATCGATTCCGTCATCTCTTCTAACGTCTGCCGTGACTGATTGATGGCATCGTCTGTCATCTGTCCACTGTCGATCAACTGCTTGATCATCGGACGCATGTCAACATAAGTAACCATATTTCCATCATCATCTTCGGCTTCAAAGCTCTTAAGATCCATCTGCATCATTGTCATGATATCGTCTAAGGACATATCCTTGATCTGATCTGCCATCGCTTTGGTCTGCTCGTTCTGCTGCATGGACTGTGCAAGCATATCCTTAAAATCGCTTTCGCTCATGTTTGCCATCTTGTATGTCATAACGATGGATGTCATCAGCTCGTCATCTAAGGTATCAAGTTCTTTTTCATTATCCACATTCCGCTCGTAGATGTCATCCTCACCCAGCGTATAACTGTCCTGCCAGGTCTTAGATTCTTCCTCTGTCATAAACATGGATGCCAGTTCAAACTCTTCCTTTGTGATTTTCTCCGGCAAGATATGTTCTACACCATTATTCTGGATTCCCACATCGATAATATCCGAGGTATACTGCGGCAGTGAGAGGTCACCAAATGCCTGAACCGCCAGCAGAAGTATAATCGGAATGATCATATACCAGTAGGGTATCATGTTTTTAAATATCTTTTTCATTCTCTGCCTCATCCTTTCTGGTCTTATAGTTTCTCTTTGCAATTTCCTGTTCGGACAATTCGAGGATCTTCCTCATATAAGAGATCAACTGCTCTAAATTCTCCTCACCGAGTCCACCAAATACCGCATCCGAAAAATCACGCATGATCTCCCCGCATTCTTCTATATAGGATGCTCCTTTCTCCGTCAGCGATACATAGGTATTTCTTCTGTCCTTTCTGTCAACCGTACGCACGATACAGCCCTTTTCTTCGAGACTCTTTAAGCTCCTTGAGACCGCCGGAGGTGCCACATGTGTATGGCTTACGATGTCAGACACCGTAATGCTCTCCCTGCCGTCAGCCGGCTTTGCAAAGCGGATCATACTCATAATCCCGAATTCGCCCTGCGTAATCTCGCCCGGCAGCATAGAACCGATATTCAGTCTTTTAAAGGCGTGCATAATGCGAAACAGCTCATAATAACTGTTTTTTTCTCCGCAATCACATTTTCCTTTCATCTCTTTCACTCCTTCTCTGTTAACATTTAACATTGTTAATTATTAACAGGTGACACTTAGCATAACACCACACTTTTTAAATGTCAACGTTTCAAATCTAAAGTTTTTCTAAACTGCTGTACACGGAACTCCCGATACAGGATTCCTATGCCGCAAAAAAAGCAGGAACATATCGTTAAAACGATACATTCCTGCATTTACTCATTTTTCATGATGACAGACTGTTGAACCAAAATCTGCATGGCTATCAAATATCTTTACTTCTCTGCCGGCTGCTCGGTCTGCTGCTGCTGATCCTCATCCGGATAATCGCCAAGGGTAATATCCTGACTGCTCTCCTGATACTCACCGTTTTCGTCTCTGCGCTCATAGGTAATCGTTACGGTGTCCCCGGATTTATGCTTGGATACCTGCTGCTTTAACTCTGCGATCGAGGATAATTCCTTATCATCAATCTTGGTAATAATATCCCCCTGTGACAAGCCTGCATCCTGTGCGGCACTGTCTTTCATAACCTGTGTGACATAGACACCGGTTGGCATCTTATAAGCGGAGGATATCTCGTCAGATACATCGACTCCGGCAATACCAAGATAGCCGCCCTGTGTACTTGCTGTTACCTTACCGTTTGTAATCAAATCCTCTAAGATCGGTTTTGCGGTTGCCATTGGAATTGCAAAGCCCATACCTTCTACCTTGGTATCGGAATATTTCGAAGAGTTGATACCAATGACTTCACCGGAGGTATTGATCAGTGCTCCACCACTGTTACCAGGGTTGATTGCTGCATCTGTCTGGATCAGTTCATTCGTATAAGATACTCCGGTTGACTCATCCTGCATTGTGACTTCACGATCAAGTGCACTGATGACACCGGTTGTAACGGACTGGCCATAACCAAGTGCATTACCGATTGCAATCGCTGCCTGACCAACGGACAACTGATCGGAGTCACCTAAGGATGCTACCCTTATTTTACTTAAGGTGTCTGCTTCAATGTCTGACTTTTTGATCTTTACGACTGCAAGATCGTGTGATGCATCCGTTCCCTGAACCTCTGCACTGACCGTCGAATCATCGATGAACTGAACCGTCAGGCTTTTTGCACCACTTACAACGTGGTTGTTTGTTGCAACATAAAGATAATCGTCATCTTCTTTTACAATGATACCGGAGCCTGCGCTTTCGCTCTCATAATTTTCTGTCTGTCCGAAAAATGTCTGATACTGGACATCCGACATATTTGTGATGGCTACGATCGATGGCATTACATTTTCTACAACGGAAGAAACATCCGTGGTCTGTGTTGTCGATGATGTTGTAGCTGATACCTGTGTTGCCTGTATCTTCGTATCACTTGCTGTCTGCTCCGTGGATGTAACGGTATTGCTTCCACCTAACTTCTGAAGCATCATACTGCTTCCTTCAAATCCAGTTCCTGCAACCAGACCAAATGCCAGTGCGTATGCAACGCATCTTGTCATTTTCTTACCAAAGGTTTTTTCCTTTTTCTTCTTGTCAAATTCATTGTTGTTGTTTTCATTCTGCTGTGGATTTTCATAAAAGTTTTGTGATTCATTTGTATACATAAAAATTACCCCTTTCGTGTAAGCTCTTTTTGTTTATGCTTACACTATAAAGGGGTAATGTGTTTTACTTATGGATATCTGTTGAAAAAAATATGTTTATTTTGTGTTCTTTCTGTGAACTGCCACGCTTATTCGTGTGCACGATGCATGGAGAAGCTGTCCATATCGTAACGTTTTAAGTTGGCTGTGATCTCACGGTCATCTGCCTGAGAAAGTAATGCGTCACGGGACTTCTTTGCAGGGATCGGATCCTGGTAACGGCTTGGTCCGCCAACACATCCGCCTTCACATGCCATACCTTCGATGAAGTCTTCCGGAAGCTTTCCAACCTTCATTAACAGTAATGCCTTCTTACACTCTGCTGCACCATTTGCACGGCATACCTTAGCATCAACCGTCTGGTCTGTCTCTTTCATGTACTGTAATACAGCCTCTGTAACACCACCGGAATTTGCAAAACGCTTGCCATATACACTGGCATCCTGATAAGTATTTGCCTTTGGCTCTAACTGAATATCCTTTGCTTTCATGATCGCGCGGATCTCACTATAAGTAAGTACGTGATCTGCGTTGTTCTCTATCTTCTGATCTACCACTTCTGACTTCTTTGCAACACAAGGTCCGATAAATACAGTGACTGCATCCGGATTGTTTGCTTTGATCAGTCTTGATACGGCACACATCGGAGATACTGCTGTAGAGATCTTGTCTGCAAGTTCCGGATAATGCTTACGAATCATGTTAACAAATCCAGGACAGCAGGAAGTTGTCTTCTTCTCACCATTCTTGTATGCTTCTAACCACTCTTCTGCCTCGCTGCAGGTTGTCATATCTCCACCTAAACCGGCTTCGATCATATCGGTAAATCCAACTGCCTTTAATGCTTCCTTCCAGCTCTCCATTGTGATGTCAGGACCGAACTGTCCCTCTGTTGCAGGTGCAAGGATCGCATATACCGGCTTCTCGGACTTAATTGCGCCAATAACATCAACGATAGCTGTCTTTGATCCGATCGCTCCGAATGGGCAGGAATGGATACATGCTCCACAACGGATACACTTCTCTTCATCAATCTGAGAGATTCCCTGCTCATTGTATGTAATCGCTCCAACCGGACAACTGAACTTACATGGACGTTTCAGGTGTGCGATCGCGTTAAACGGACAGGACTTTGCACACTTTCCACACTCTTTACATTTATTCGGGTCAATATGAGAACGGCCATCCCCGGCGGAGATTGCTCCGAAGTTACATGCATTGATACATGCCTTACCAAGACAGTTCTGGCAGTTATCTGTTACAACATAACTGGAAATCGGACAGTCCTCACAGGCAGAGCTGATAACCTGGATCACATTTCCATCATCTACAGGACCCGGTGCTTTTCCTTCTGCTAAACGGATTCTCTGACGGATAATCTCTCTTTCCTTATAAACACAGCAACGGAACTGAGGTGTCGGTCCCGGAATCATCTCCAACGGAAGATGATCTCTTACTTCCTCAAGATCTCCTGCAAAAGCGTGTTTTGCCACGTTGTAAAGTACATCATGCTTAATTCGTATTACGTTCTCATCTGCGTACATGCGAATTCCCCTTTCTCATAAAATAAACATTACCAAATCGACTTAAAATAAAATAATAATATAAAATAAAATATATCCGCGAATGGCGAAAAATTCACCATCCGCGGATAAGTATACACTACTGGTTCTGTTTTGAAAAGATTGTTTCTTGTGCTAAATCAAGTACAATGTTATTTTTTTAACAATTTGTATCCGGCATCTGCGATCACTGCATCAAACTGCTCCATCGGGATCTCTTTTTCGGATGTTACAACTGCATTTTTCTCTTCCAGGCTTACGGTTACAGCGGTTACACCTTCCATCTTTCCTAATGCATCCTCTACATGCTTTTTACAATGCTCACACATCATTCCTTCGATTGCTAATGTTGTTGTCATAGTTTTTTCCTCCTTGCTCTCTTTGTTCTCTTCCTTTTGGGTTATCTTTATTTCCTGTTCCGGCTTCCGGTCTGCCCGTAACGGCTTGAAAAACCGGAGACGCAGCGCATTGCTGACAACGCAGACACTGCTTAAACTCATTGCAGCCGCTCCAAACATCGGGCTTAGCTTGATCGCAAAGAACGGATACAGCACACCTGCTGCGATCGGGATTCCGATACTGTTATAGAAGAATGCCCAGAACAGATTCTCTTTGATGTTACGGATCACTGCCTTGCTTAAGCGGATGGCATTCACCGCATCTAACAGATCGTTTTTCATAAGGACTGCATCTGCACTTTCAATCGCAACATCTGTTCCTGCACCGATCGCAATTCCGACATCCGCCCTTGCAAGTGCCGGTGCATCATTGATTCCATCTCCGATCATTGCCACATGATGTCCGTCCTTCATCAACCGGTCAATGTGTGCCTCCTTGTCCTGCGGAAGCACCTCTGCGATGACATGGCGGATGCCAAGACGTTTGCGGACTGCCTCTGCGGTACGCTTATTATCTCCCGTAAGCATGACAACTTCAATTCCCATTTTCTGGAATTCATGGATTGCCTGTCTGCTGGACTCCTTTTCCACATCAGCTACTGCGATCAGTCCGATCAGCTCGTTTTCTTCTGCAAAAAGCAACGGTGTCTTTCCCTCGTCTGCAAGCCGGTCCATCTGTGGCCGGATCTCTGTTACCGCAATTCCCTGCTCGGAAAGATAAGTTGCATTGCCTGCATAGTACTGTTTTCCGTCCAGCTTACAGCAGATACCCTTGCCGAATACTGCGGTGAAGTCTTCGATATGGCGTGCTGCAATCTCCTGTTCCTTCGCATAGCGTACGATTGCTTCTGCTAACGGGTGCTCGCTGCCCTGCTCCATGCCGGCTGCGATCGCGATCAATTCCTGTTCTGACAACGTACCCTGTGGGATGACATCGGTCACTTCCGGTCTGCCCGTTGTGATCGTTCCTGTCTTATCCATCACCACCATGTCGATACTGTGTGCATGCTCTAATGCTTCCCCGGACTTTATCAGAATTCCGTTCTTCGCACCTTCTCCGGTTCCTACCATGATCGCAACCGGAGTTGCAAGTCCGAGTGCACACGGACAGGAGATAACCAATACTGCAATACCGACTGACAATGCGAACTCAAAGGTTGCTCCGGCAAGAAGCCAGATCAGAAATGCCACGAGTGCGATCGTCATAACAACCGGCACGAAAATACCTGCGATCTTATCTGCCAGTCTTGCGATCGGTGCCTTACTTGCACTTGCTTCATCGACCAGACGGATGATCTGGCTGATCGTTGTATCCTCTCCGGTCTTTTCCACCTGAAAAATAATTCTGCCATTTTTATTTAAGGTTGCGGAGATTACCTTGTCAGAAACCGTACGCTCCACCGGAATACTCTCACCGGTGATCATCGATTCGTCAATACTTGTCTGTCCTTCTGTGATCACACCATCTGCCGGAATGCTTTCGCCCGGTTTTACAACAACCAGATCTCCGATCACAAGCTCCTCTGCCGGGATCACGGATTCTACACCATCTCTTAAGACCGTTGCCTTTTTCGGTGCAAGATCCATCAGCTTCTCGATTGCTTCACTCGTATGTCCCTTCGAACGGCTCTCTAAATACTTGCCAAGCGTGATCAGTGTTACGATCATTCCGGCTGACTCAAAATACAGCTCACTGCCGTAGCGGCTGACACGCTCCATATCACCATGTCCCATTCCATAGCCGATCTGGAAGATCGCCACGATTCCATAAATGATCGCGGCTGACGAACCAACGGCGATCAGCGTATCCATATTCGGACTCTTGTGGAACAGATTACGGAATCCATTCCGGTAGTACTTCTGGTTCAGATAAACGATCGGAATCAGAAGCAGAAACTGGACAAACGAAAATGCAACTGCATTCTCATCTCCGCAGAAGAAATCCTTGATAAAGGATGGGATCGGCATGCCATACATATGATGGAACATCGTTCCCATCGATATATACATCATAGGGATCAGACAAAGGAAGGAACCGATCAGCCGGTGCTTCATCTGCCGCATTTCCTCTTCTACCTGAGTCTTTCTCCGCTTTGATGCATCCTGTCCGTTCTCGCTTCCGCCTGCCGTCTGGTCATTCGTTTTCGGACTGTCCCACAAGGATGCTCCATATCCTGCCTTTTCTACCTCAGCGATAATCCTGCCGCTGTCCGTTATGTCCTCTTCATACTCTACCTGCATGCTGTTTGTCAGAAGATTCACACTGACCTTATCCACGCCTTCCATCTTACTGACACACTTTTCCACACGGGACGAACATGCAGAACAGGTCATACCTGTTACGTTATATTTCTCCTTTTTCATATGCGTCCTCTCCTGTTCTCTTACTTCATCAACTTCTGCAATGTTACACACAGCTCATCCACGACTTCATCGTTTCCCTCGCGGATATCATGTACGACACAGGTCTTAATGTGATCTGCCAACAGTACCTTGTTAAACGCATTCAGCGCGGAATTGATCGCGCTGACCTGTGTCAGGATATCCACACAGTACCGGTCTTCTTCGACCATCTTCTTCACACCGCGCACCTGACCCTCGATCCGGTTTAACCTAGTCAGCAGATTCTTGTATTCCTGCTCATCACGCTGCTTATGCTTCACATGACATGCCGGGCAGCCTCCGCTTTTGTCTTCTGCCTCAGGCTGTATGCTGTCTTCTTCCATACAGCACGCCTTCTTTTTATCATCCATATTTTTCTCCTGTCTGATGTGTGCATCTTAGCGCACATCACATAATCTTTTACTCCACGAAGTGTGCATCCTGGCAGTTAAGCATATCTGCCTGCTGCCTGCTTTTGCCACATGGGATATTCCAAATGGATTTCCGATATAGCAAAATAAAATGTACATACCCCCATAGGGTATGTACATTATGAATCAGGTATCACAATTTGTCAACCATCTTGTGTAAGAATTTTTATCAGTTTATTCCTGTGTATGCTCCAGATATGCTGTTAAGAATACCAGCGGAGAGTTCCAGTAGATCGTAATCTCATTTAAGGAATAGCATTCCCAGATATCCAGATAACACTTCATTGGCGGGGTGTCCGGCAGGATCAGCCATTCTGCCTTCTCGTCGCACGGGTGACTATTGGCACCGCCGCTTACGAATCCCTTCATCACCTTCTTATCACCCATTGCAACCGTCGGACGGTTGTGTGGATGTGAAAAGGCATGTTCTCCATAACCGGTTACATAGCTGTAGCCGGCTGCATTTTTCCCGAGCAGATAATCCATCTGGGAAAGAATCCGGTTCCGGTATTTTTCTTCTCCCTTCCTCATGTCGGTAACTGCAAAAAGCATTGCACGCATCGCAACCGTCATGTTACTGCCCCAGGTATATTCGTCCTCACCAAGGGCAACTTCATATCCACAGGCATCCGCTAACTGCTCATAGTCTGCGCACTTTGCTTCGAATTCATGTAAAAATCTTTTTCCTGTTTCTTCCGGAAGGATCTGCTTCGTGTCGGATAACACTGCCAGTCCGACAAAGCCTGCCATCTCACTCCAGCCGAATACAGTAAGCTCCGATACCCCTGCGAGGTATTTTGCAAGCGGCTGTGCATACGCCTGATCTCCGGTAGCCAGTAATAATTCCGCTGCTGCCCAGGCACGCTCATCTGTATCACAGGTATCGTCATATTCCCCGGTATTACATCCCTTCGGATTCGATACAAAGAGAAAATCCGGATGGTGCTCAGACCATTCCCATGCCTTTTGGGCTGCCTGTAAGGCGCGGCCGGCAAACGATGCATCAATTTTTTCAAATACCCTTGCAGATAATGCCATCACTGCCGCAAAGTCTGCCGTTGCCACTGTCGAAACCGGGAACAGATACAGGTCTCTCTTATCCTCTTCCGGCATCACGAAGTTTGCATGATTGAAGGAAGTTACCTTGTGATAGACACTGCCATCCTCTTTTTGCATCTTAAACAGCCATTCCAATTCATACCGGCATTCATTTAACAGATCTGCCACTCCATTTCCCGATTCGGGGATGTCCACCGGTTCTTCCCATTCCTGCGGGAAAAACAGATATGCATACAGCATATGCGCCAATGCCGTTGCTGCCGCTGTCGTATATCTGCCGTAATCTCCGGCATCATGCCAGCCGCCGGATACATCCTTTTTTACTTCCGGGTGTTCTAACTCTGCCGCCGGTGCGGTGTGGCAGCATGCATGTGCAAATTCCCCTGCATAACGTGCAGACAGTCCGCAGCCGCAGCGCTGATAATAAAATGCTTTTAATACTTCCTTCTTCAGGTCACGGTACAGCTCCCTCCTGATTTCAAAATGACAGGATACTTCTCCCGCATCGCTTTTGAAATAATAGCTGCCCTCCCTGTCAAAATCCGTAAAATCCGCAATCCTTACCTGATCGCCACTTGCTGCGTCAAGTCCGCGGTCAGCCAGTGTTCCCTTCCATGCCACCTGATCTGTTCCGGTCTCACATAGTTCATAGGCAGTTCCGGCTGTAAATACTGCTGTCTTTTTTCCCTTTGGATAATATCCTACCTGATTGATCTGTATTGCCATTGCTGTTGTTCCTTATTCCTTCCTACTGCGCTTTCTTTTTTCTGGAGTTCTCAAAAATCTCCCGGTTTAACGCACCGTTTTGTGCTGCCACGATCGTTGTGCAGACTGCATCACCGGTAATATTTACCGCAGTACGGCTCATATCTAAGATACGGTCGATTCCCATGATCAGTGCGATCGCTTCTACCGGCAGTCCGACCGAATTAAATACCATTGTAAGTGTGACTAAACCAACGCTTGGGATTCCCGCTGTTCCGACTGATGCCAGTGTCGCTGTTCCGATTACCGTCAGATAGTCCACAAAGTCAAGCTGGATGCCGAATGCCTGTGCTGCAAACACGACCGCCACACCCTGCATGATCGCCGTACCATCCATATTGATCGTTGCACCAAGCGGAATCGTAAAGGAAGATACTCGCTTTGACACACCCATTTTCTCTGCTAAGGTATCGATCGACATCGGAATGGTTGCATTCGAGGTTGCCGTAGAAAATGCAAATGCCATAACCGGGAAAAAGTTTTTAATAAAGATAAACGGATTGAGTCCGGTAAAAATCTTAAGCAGTCCCAGATAAACTACAAAGCACTGGATCAGAAGTGCTACCATAACCGCGAGCATATACTTCACCATCGGCAAGAATGCATCAAATCCCGTCTCTGCAAAGGTCTTTGCGATCAGACAGAAAACGCCTGCCGGTGCCAATGCCATGACCATCATCGTCATTTCCATCATAACGTCGTTAAACTGACCGAAAAAGTTCTTCACGGTTTCCACACGATCCCCAAGCTTTGCAAGGATAATACCAACGATCAGTGCAAATACGATGACCTGAAGCATCGTTCCGTTTGTCAGTGCCTCAAAGATGTTCGTCGGAATAATATTTAACAGTGTCTCCTGTACACTGACACTCTGTGCGGTAGATGCAACACTCTCTGCATTCTGCTCTGCTGCCGCCATATCAAGTCCGCGTCCCGGATTGATGACGTTCGCCACACTTAAGGCTACTGTGATCGCCAGTGCGGTGGTACAAAGATAAAAGACAAGTGCCTTTACACCGATTCCGCCTAACTTCTTCGTATCTCCAATGGACATACTTCCACAGACGAGTGAACAGAAAACAAGCGGCACAACAAGCATCTTCATCAGACGGATAAAGCCCTGTCCGACGACATACAAGATACCGTTTATGATTACCTCATCACGAACGGTCCCGGCCGGAACCAGTTCATGTAACAATACGCCAAAGACCGCACCACTGATCAATGCGATAAAGATCTTTGTCGTCAGTCCCATTTTCTTTTTTTCTTTTTTCGATTCTGTCTTATTCATGCAACAATCCTCTTTCCTGTAAATATTCACGTAAGGACGTCTTCCAGTCTGCGAACTGATAGATGTCGATAATGCTCATGATAAAATTATCCAGCACTGCATACGCCGGACGCACCGATGAAAAATCAGATTCCTGTAACGGCACCGCCTGCATATCCGCAGTCTTGCCGGTTAATGCCAAAATCTCTTTTGCAAATTCATAACGGCTGCAAACGCCCTTGTTCGTTGCATGATACGTGCCATACTCACTCGTTTTTACCAGATAAAGAATAAATTCTGCCAGATCTCTTGCTGAGGTCGGAGAGCCGAGATGATCCTCTGCGATCGATAAATGCGCTCCTTCATCGACCTTTTTTAAGAAATCTAACACAAAGTTCTCACCATCTCCATAGACCCATGTGCTTCGGATGATAAAGTGCTTGCTTGCGAACTCCTTGACATAATTTTCTCCGGCAAGCTTGGACTTTCCATACATCGTAACCGGATTGGTCACATCAAATTCATTATACGGCTTATTGCTCTGTCCATCGAACACATCATCCGTAGAGAGCTGTACGAACTTTGCGCCAAGTGTTCTTGCAATGATGCTTAAGTTCCTTGCACCGAGTGCGTTGACCTTAAACGCCATCTTCGGATTTTCTTCACATGCCTTAATATCTGTCATTCCGGTACAGTTGATGATAATATCTGGACGGTTCATCTCCCCAAAGCGGAGTACTTCGTCCGTATCGGTAATATCTAATGTATCAATATCCGTATCTAACATTTCATATTCTAATTTATTTACGACCTGGTTGATTGCTTTTCCAATCTGACCATTGGCACCACATACCCATATTTTCTGCATTGTCTTTCCTCCTGACCTGAAATTCCTACCTTAACGGTTATTTTACACACGTAGGCTCATACTAATTCGCTGCGTTAAAAATGTCAAGCAAATTTCCGAATCTCGGCGTTTTATGGCAAAAAAAGGCTGCCGCATATGCGACAGCCTCTTGTCTTTTTCCTTATCTATAATCTCTATTTTGTGATCTTTATTTTGCAGGTTGCTTTCTTTCCACTTCCGTCGGTTGCATAAGCGGTAATCGTTACTGTCTTTCCCTTTCCTGCCTTCTTCGTGGTTACGACACCCTTGGAATTTACCGTTGCATATTTCTTGTTGCTTGTCTTCCAGGTCAGCTTTTTATTTACCTGCTTTGTTGGCGTTACCGTTGCCTTGACCGTTACTTTCTTGCCTGCTTTTACTTTTGACTTAGCAGCCTTTAACTTGATCTTTTTAACGGCATTTTTCATGATCTTGATCTTATAGGTGGCTTTCTTCTTGCTGCCATCCTTTGCAGTTGCAGTGATTGTTACGGTCTTACCTGCTCCTGCCTTCTTCACGGTTACGACACCCTTTGAAGATACGGTTGCATATTTCTTATTGCTTGTCTTCCAGGTAACTGCACAGTTCTTTGCTGTCTTTGGAGATACGACAGCTTTTAACTTGATCTTCTTTCCTGCTGCGATCTGCTTATAGCTTCCGGTGATCGTTATCTTACTTACCTTGATCACTTTCCACTTTGCAGTTAAGGTCTTGTTTGCAGTTACTGCTGATGAGAAGTTGTAAGCCTTGCTTCCTGCATACCATCCCACAAACTTATAACCTTTTCTTGTCGGATCCTTTGGCTTTGCAGCTTTTTTGCCCTTTGCAACGGTCTGTGCCTTAACTGCGGATCCACCATTTGACTTAAAGGTTACTTTGTAATAAGTAGTCTTCGTCTCTGTATTCTTGGAATCATCCTTCTTGCCATCATCCGGCTTTACATCGTCTTTCTTACTGTCATCCGGCTTTACATCATCTTTCTTGCCGTCATCCGGTTTTACATCGTCCTTCTTGCCATCATCCGGTTTTGTCTCCGGTGTTTTTGCTGTCCAGTGTGCATATACGGTGATCGCATCTGTATCTGTGGATACTTCTGTAATATAATCGGTACTGTTTTCTGTTAATGTCCATCCATCAAAGATATAGCCTTCTCTGACTGGTGCTTCTAAAGTGATTTTTCCGGTTCCCTTTGTATAGTAGAATGGGTTGGCATCTGCATTCTTTGCGTCCTCTGCACCGAGTACATAATTGATCGCAATTCCTGTCTTTGTCTCACCCATATCTTCTCCACTGTCACTGCCGGAATCGGTAGATGTTACCAGTGTGAGGGTTACATCCTTAAAATAGAAGGTTGCATTATTGGCTGCGCTGTTTCCAAGTCCGAAGTTTAATGCTACATTGTTGTATGCATTTCCCGGACAGTTGATCTCTGCCGTGTAAGTGTAGAAGCCATCTGCATCCGGTGCACCAAGTGTACCAAGATCGATCTCTGTTAACTCTTTGATCACTTCCCAGCTTCCCTGATTCTGAACGATATAGGATACCTTATTGTTGGATTCTCCTTCTAACTTTAACTTCACAGACATCTGATACTTAGAACCTGCACCTGTCTTAAACTGTGAACTTGTGATCTGTGGAGAATACCAGTTTGCACCACTCTTGATCTCGTTAAATATATGTGCACCATTTACCACACCAAAGTCATTGACACTGCCGCCATCTGCACCATTTGCATTCCATTCTGTTTCACTGTTCACCGGTGTCGGATCAAATACTTCCGCCTGGCTCTGTCCGATCATTGTTACATTATCAAGCTGTACCGAAGTACCTTCTCCAAAAGTCAGTACCAGTGCTGCATTGCTTAATGCACGCGGAGTTGTAAACTTCCAACTGTAATTTTTGACTTTTCCTGCATCCTTGTAATTGACTACCGGAGACTCTAACAGCTTCGTTCCAAGCTCCCCTGCACTGTTTACCGAATAGATTGCTGCCTGTGCAGTGGTTGCTGCTTTACTATACAGATCAAAGTTTAAGGCATAACTGTCTGCCTTTAATGCCAGATCCTTCTGATAGATCACCGGCTTTCCGCTCTCTGCCGAGATCTGTGCACGTCTCTCGTAATACTTCTCACCGCCGTTTGTCAGTGCTTCGAAGCTATTTTTCGTAGAGGCGACGTCTACGACATGTACATCACTATCTGCAAGCTTCTCGATTGTGTAGCGTGGAACCTTTAAGGTTGTACCCGCTGCGGCAACCCAGCCGCCTACATGTGCGATTCCCTGATCAAAGGTCCCATTATAGATCACATCTCCGTTTGATAACGGCTTACGTCCGGCATCACTGTTGATTGCGGATGGATCTACGATCTCTACCTTGATATTGGAAAGATATACATTTCCGGTAGACTTTGAACCAAGGTTAAATTCAATTCGGCACTTGTCAAAATCTGACTTCTGTTCAAAGGTAAATGCTACCTTCTGTGGCGTGCTTCCAAGTTCAAAGGAACGGATTCCGTTTGCACTCCATCCCTGCCACTCCTTAGAGTCTGCATTGACAGTCTTGCCAACCATATCTCCATCTGCATATGCATCAAAGGATACCTGATACAGATAGCCTGCCTTTGCATTGTAATGTCCGATCATCTGTACCGAATAATCCTGGCTTCCCGCTTCTGTGACATTGACCTTTGCCCATGTTTTTCCGGACTGATCGGTCACCGGTGTAAGATTTGCCTTTCCACCTGTTCCGTTTGCATTGCTGGATAAGTACCATTTGGAAAGATCTGTATCCGCATCTGAACTAAATCCACCGGCTACTAAGTTATCTGTCTTAACCTCTGCGATCTGGTTCACACCTTCGTACTGTTTCCAGTCATCCTTGATTCCATCGGACGCTGTACGGTTTACGCTCTCTGCATAACCCTCTGACTTCTGGAATACACGTACATAATCGACATACATGTTAATGTCATCCTGGAAGGTTGCACGGTTGACAGCTCCACCGAACTGTCCATTATCTACTGCAAGATTCAGTAAGAGATAATATGGCTGATCGAACGGTGCATCATAGGAAAGTGAATCCGTTGTGCCGGAGATCATGCTCTCCCAGTTCTGTAATACATTGACTACCTTGCCATCGTATAACCATGTGATTTTTCCCGGTTCCCAGTCTACCGCATAAGTATGGAAGTAGCTGTAATCGGTTGCAAGATCGACGTAACCGCTTCCCTTATACACATGATCCGGAACGCCCCAGTGCAGTGTTCCACAGGCTGCGTTTGTGCTATGATCGGTAAACTTTCCACAGGTCTCCATAATATCGATCTCACCGGATACCGGCCATTCACCGTAGATATCGGTACTCTGCGGCAGCATCCAGAATGCAGGCCATGCGCCCTGTGTTCCCGGCAGTGACATACGTCCCTCGATATAACCATAGGTTGTTGTAAATAATGCCTCATTCGTTCTTGACGAAGTACGGATTCTTGCAGATGTATAGTCCTTTGTGCTCTCATCACCATTCGCATAGCCATCTGCCTCGTAGGATGCGGTAATTCTTAAAAGACCATCCCCATTGCCATCGCCGTTTAAGTCTTCGTTGACTGCGATATTTTTCTTGTTGCTTGTGTAGGACTGTTTCTCGTTGTTACCCCAGCCAGGGTTTCCAACTTCACTTCCGTCTCCAAGCTGATAAGACCAGTTGTCCAGATCCAGACCGGTTGTGGCATCGACCTGATCTGATCCATAATTACCATCAAATTCATCTGCCCAGACGAGCTCATATCCGTCCTTTGTTTTTCCCGGATCTGCATAATCCCCGGCTGAATTGTCCTTAGAAAAGTCATATTCGGTTCCTTTTGTGCCGACGGTATTATCGATCACAAGCTTTAAGTCAGCCGATACGGATGAATTCCTTGCATAGGTTACTCTTAATACGACCGTATTTTTAATCGGGTTAAACCAGAATCCGCCGGTCGGCTGTGCAGCATCCCAGCCATAGTTCTGATCCCATGTCAGTCCGGAGCCTTCTTTTCCAAGCTCATAAAAATGACCGTCACCCTTTGGATCAATGTACCATTTTAACTGATTCTGTGTCTGAAGATCACTTCCCTTAATATCATATCCACCGTTGATCACCAGTGAATCAAATGCTACCGCATATGCTCCCTGGGTTGTAATATCTACCTCTGTCTTTCCAAAGGAGATACTTGTAATTTCTTCCCCTAAGCTGTCTTCCTCACCTGCTGCGCTAACGACTGCTTCCGTGTCAACCACTGCTTCTGTGCTGACTGCCGCTTCCGTTGCAACCGGAACTTCTGTTCCGGTGACTTCTTCGGCATGTACCGGAATCTGTGAAAATTCCAATGATGTGACAAGCATTGCACACGCCAGTGAAAATGACAATATCTGTTTTCCCTTCACTTTCCTTCGATGCATATTTTTCCTCCCATACTTTTGATTTATTCCCTGCTCCTTGGGTTATTTTCATTATAGGAAGCGGCTGTCTGCGTCGAAAGGATATGCATTTTAAAAAGGTATCTTTTTTCAAATTCTAAAAAAAAGATACCTTTGTCTGCTGTTTCCTTATCTATTTTAAATAACCATCTTTTACAATATCACTTACCACATCGGTCGGGATCGTAAATTCGACCATTCCCATATAACCAGGTGCGACTTCATACTTATCAAACACAAGCACTAACTTACCATCTGCATTCACATAAAAGTTCTGATCTGCCTTGATCTGCTTAAAATCCCACTCTGGTTCATCGTCATCCAGAAAATAGACCTTATTCTCATCTGCTTTCATCTGTTCCCGCATCTGTGCCTTGATGTTATCCGATATGACACCCATATAATCTGCGCCATCTGTAAACAGATCCTTTAATCCGATCAGCCTGCCGCTCTTCTTATCCACATGATAGATCTTGCTGTAGCTGTCTGATCCACCCATCGCGATCGTTGTATTCATCCGGAGTGAATAAAGGGAATCATTGTCCGTTACAACCTCATAATCCGTATTGACGGATTCGTGGTTCGTCAACGCCTCTGTCGTCATCTCTTCGGTTGATACGGCTGCCACATCAGCCTCATACTGTGCGATGATCTCATTCGTATAATCCTGTATCGTCTGATTTAACTGATCCTGCGTCTTCTGATATTCTGTTCCATTCTCTGTATCTGTAAGCTCTACCTGCGGTGTCTTTACCTTTGCTTCCATGCTGCCATCTTCCTTCGTATTCCCGTAATTACGGAACGTGACAACTTTTGCGATCACCCCGATCACCGGGATATTTTCCATTGCCATTGCAACGGATGCGCTCATGTTAGCTAACAGTGTAAGTACCAGCATGGCTGCCGCAACACCAGCACCTGTTCTCGCCAGATATGGAATGATTTTTTTCTTTGGTTTCTGATTGGTATCTTCTTTTGCCTGTTTCATCGATTGTTCCACCCTTTCTCTTAGTTCCTCCGGAACCGGAATCTGTTTGTAGTTTTTCTTTTCCTCTTCTAAGCCTTCACATTCAATGTTCCAGCATTCTGTGTCCTGATCTTTTTTCATTGTTTTCTCCCTTCTGCTTCATTTTCACTCAACGTACTGTTTCATTTTCTTTAAGCTGCGATATAACGTGGACTTTAAGGTACTTAGATTCATCTCCATGATCTGCGCCACTTCTTCTAACTTAAATCCTTCGTAATAGTATAATGTGATGATCATCTGCTCTCTTTCATCCAATGAATGCAGTGCCTTTTGCACATCCAGATTCGTATACATTGCTTCCTTTGCTTCTTCCTTCCACTGATCGGTTGCGACTTCTCTTTGTAAACGCTTTTTCCATTCCAGTGCCGTGTTCATAACGATCCGCCAGACCCAGGTCTTAATGTACTGCTCCTGACGTATCTCCGCTGCATGTGCAATGCACTTGTATGCACTTTCCTGCACCACATCCATTGCATCCTGCTCATTTCTGACATAGGAATACGCCAGCCGGTACATGGACTCATAAGAAGAAAGGATGACCTGCTCTACCTTACTTTGCATTTTTTCCCTTTTCATTTGTTCCCATTTGCCTTTCTTTTTCTTCTTTTACCCTATTAGAGCATCCAGCCCTGCAAAAAGTTTCAAAAAAAAGAACTTTTGCAGCAACTGCGCAAAAGTTCTTCCTGTGACCTATTCTTATCTTGCCAATACTTCAAGGACCTCTCCAATGTACATCGTATGCATATTTCCATCTGCATACCATTTTTCCTTAATCTCAGGATCAAGAAAGGAGTCCTCTGTGATACGTGTGGCAGACATCTTCTTACAGACAATGACAAGATTACCCTCATCAATATATGGGATCTCTCCATTATAATAGTCTAAATGCATTCTGGCGTTTCCGATCTTATCCTCATCTCTTCCGGAAACTGCTCCCATATACTTTAATGCACTGTGATATGTCTTATCAAAAAATGTAAGGGAGAATGTATCGCCATTGTCAATAAATTCCTTCGTGTATCTGGTATCACGGACAAAAATAAATGCAACGTTCTTTCCCCACATTACACCGACGCCTCCCCAGCTTGCTGTCATGGCATTCGCCTTTTCCTTATCCCCGGCGGTAATCAGTGTCCATTCGTTTCCTATCTTCGTAAATGCGTTAAAATCCAGTAAATCTACCGGATATGGCTGAAATGTATGCATCATCTGCCTCCTCATTTTCCTTCGTTTTCCTCATTATACTCTATATTGATTCCGATTTCCAGTCAGATCCATTCCTATTCTAGTACATATGCCATCAGATCATCATAAATTGCGCGGTAACCGTTCTCGTTCATATGAAGTCCTTCTAAGGTATATTCAGCCTTTAATCTGCCCTGTTCATCCTTCAGATTCCGGTTCACATCAATATACTTCTGTCCATGCTTTTTCGCGAGCTTCTCCACTTCTGCATTCGCTTCCCGGATCTTTTCATTCGTCCGTATCTTAAGGCATGGCTTTAACTCCTCGGATGCTGCTTCATAATTCACCGGATAGTATGCCATCAGATAGATCTTTACCCCGGCAACTTCTTTTTCAATCTTCGTTAAGATCTTATCATAATTCTCCATCAGACTGCTGATCGGGAAATCCGCACGGCTTAGATCATTCGTTCCGATATTGATAAATACCTTCGCCGGCTGTAAATCAATGACACATGGATGAATATTTGCCAACAGTTCTTCTGATATGTAACCGCCGATCCCCCTGTTATAGATGATCGTATCACTGCCATGCTCTGCTAACAGCTTTCCAATTGGGAACATCTCCATTAAGGATGATCCCGCAAAAACAACCTGTCCCTTTTTTATGGACTGATTTGCCTCTTTGTACCGCTCTAACTTTATCTCTTTGTCGTCCATATGCAACCCTCCGTTACATTTTTCTTATATCTTAGCACAGTTATATGGAAAAAGACAGTATGTACAAGAGATTCAACAAATAAGTGTCATCTTTGCGCAAAAGTAATAAAAATTGACAGATTTTCCTATGCGGAATATAATACTTTTGTATAACAATACAAAAATAAGAGGTTATGTATGGAAAAGAAATCAAAGGGATGTTTTCGAAAAATGTTATGTTTCGCATTAGCAGTTATCATGTGCCTATCTATTATGCCGGGTACTGTAACTGAGGCGGCCAGTTCTTATGTTTATTTAGATTCTCTAAAGCCTGCATCTATGAAACAGTATACAGGGAACATGGGAGACAGTTTTGTATATGCGATCGGAAAACATAAGTACACAAAGGGAACTGTCGATGTCGATGGAAAAAGTTATAAGCACGGATTAGAAGCCTGGATAGCAAGATGGAATTATACCGCTGAAAAAAGCTGGGCATACAGTACTTATAATCTCAACCAGAAATATAAGAACCTGACCGGAAAGACCGTTGTTCTTAAGAGTTATAATACGTCTAACTTTAACACAACATTATATTTTTATGGTGATGGAAAATTATTAAAGAAGATCAAAATGACACCGTCTAGTGCCAAACACAGCTTTAATGTCAATGTTGCAGGTGTAAAAAAATTAAAAGTATATGTAAAGGATAATACCGCAGTATCCGGTGGAACTTCTTTTGGACTGACAGACTGTAAATTATACAAAGCTGCAGCACCAAAACAGCCAACCGTGAACGATATTTCCATTAAGTCCGGAACTATTACTGGCATAACAAGTAAAAATGTTACCGTTTATATCAAGATCGGAACAACTACATATTCCGGAAAGTCAAATGCACAGGGAAAATATACAATAAAAACCGAGAAGATAAAGGATAAAACAACTTTAAAAATATGGGCAGCTAACAAGTACAAAATGAAGAGTTCTACCAATACCGTGTTCGTTAAAGTTGTTAAGAAATAATTTTTGAAGTCATAGTGGTATTTAAGAGAAGCACTCAGACAGTTTGTCTGGGTGCTTTTCATTTTACCTGTTCTAAGTCAGGTATGGAGGGATTCTTTGAATTATGCTCCATTACCGGACCTGGTGCATATGACCATGTGGCAGCAGATGCAGTTGTTTTGAAATTAAAGACCTTATGATAAAGTTCTCTTTTGCACCTCACATGCCAGTTATCATGTGGAGATCTGTTGTAAATTGATAGCATTGCAGGTATAATAAAAATGTTAAATATACAGCTATTTTACAGACAGGATCGCATATAAAAACTGGTGTATCGTAAACCAATGTATGAATTAACAAAAAAAGTTTTGATGAATGAAAATATGCAAGAAAGACTTCACTTGAATGTCTCAAAGAACAAATATAAATGAGGATGCCTTTAGATGAAGATTGATGAAATAAAAGAATTTGACAGGGTTTTGCTCAAGGATGGTAGAACGGCAGATGTTATGGAAGTTTTTCCAAACGGATCACTTGTATTAGATATTGGGGATTCACCGGAAACGTGGGAAACTTTATATGATAAATCGCTAGAAGATATTGAAAAAATAATAAACAAGGATGCTACTATATGATATTATCAACGTATAATATTGCATTTTAAAGTGTGTTTATTGGAGGTGTAATGTAAATGAAGAAATACAAAAATATATGTAAAGCATTGATTGTTATGGCTGACAAGAATGTTAAGAAAAGTCTGGTACGATTCATCTATTATGTACTGGAATTAATTTTAATGATTACAATTATTATATGTGCATTTTTAGATAGCTGGATAACAGTAGTAGTACTAATACCATTTACGGTTTTGCTGTGGCTGATTGAAAAACTATTAGCCTATTTTGAAAACAATTCAGATTGATAGAGAACTTGCTTGGATACGCACTTTTTACGGAACATTTCATATATTAATATGAATTTATGCAAAAGGTAGTATGCCATGTCTAAACTCTATGCCATGCAAAATGCAGTAGACAAAGGTCAGCTACAGATAAATGTAACGACTGATCGTGGTTCTGTACCACTCGAAGACGCTTCTATCTCACTTTCCTACACCGGAGATCCTACCCAGACGATCGAACAGCTTACCACCGATTCTTCCGGACAGACCGAAGCAGTGGAACTTAATGCCCCACCGTTAGAATACAGTATGTCCCCATTTGAAACACAGCCTTATGCGGAATATACGATCCAGGTATCTGCAAAAGGTTACCGCCCGATCAATATTTCTGCCATTAATGTCCTGCCAAATGAAACAGCAATCCAGCAGGTCAATCTTGTAGCAGAAAATGCACCCGGACCGGAAGAGGAAAATATCGTAATTGCTGCACATACGCTCTATGCTACTTATCCACCCAAAATACCGGAAGCAGAAATAAAGCCATTATCCGAAACCGGTGAAATCGTTCTAAGCCGGGTCGTTGTTCCGGAATACATCATCGTCCATGATGGTGCACCTTCCGACAGCACTGCACCAAACTATTATATCAAGTACCGCGACTACATCAAAAATGTGGCTTCCAGCGAAATCTATGCCACCTGGCCGGATGCAAGCCTGCGGGCAAATATTCTCGCTATTATGTCCTTTACCTTAAACCGTGTATATACCGAATGGTACCGGAATCAGGGCTATGATTATACGATTACTTCCTCCACTGCCTATGACCACAAGTTTATCTACGGCAGGAATATCTTTTCGAACATCTCGCAGGTCGTAGATGAGCTGTTTGCAAATTACCTTTCAAGACCGGGTGTCCGTCAGCCGATTCTGACACAGTACTGTGACGGACAGCGGGTAAGCTGCCCGAATTGGATG
>CACZPJ010000052.1 GCA_902782995.1 uncultured Lachnospiraceae bacterium
GCTCAGGGTGTATGCTAATCAATTAGCAACTAATAAATTAGCAGTTCATGAATAATGATTAAGAATCTGAACCCCCATATATTACAGTTTCCTGTGATATGTGGGGGTGCTGTTTTTATACAGAGTGTCAGACTCCAACCTGGGGATAGAGGGAATCTGGTGTCGACGAATATGAATGATTTCTTAAATATTGATATTAGCCTTGGAAAATACCTTGAAATGGAATACAATAGTAGAAGTGAAAAGAGTAGAAAGGCTGGATAAGTAAGTATGCAGGAAGAAGAAAAGCAGAAAAAACAGATACCCGATACAGATGGACAGACACCGGACAGCGAAGAGAAGGTGCAGGTCGGACGTGAGATTGTAAGCTGGGTAATTACCGTAGTGGCAGCAGTTGCACTGGCACTTTTTTTGAATCATTTTGTACTGATCAATGCAAGAATTCCGTCGGGTTCGATGGAGAATACGATCATGGAGGGGGACCGGCTGATCGGTAACCGCCTTTCGTATGTCTGGGGCGAACCAAAGCGTGGCGATATTGTGATCTTCAGGTTTCCGGATGATGAGACGCAGAACTATGTAAAGCGTGTGATCGGACTTCCGGGTGAGACAGTGACAGTGGAAGATGCGAAAATCTATATCAATGGATCTAAGGAGCCATTGGAAGAGGATTATCTGAAGGAAGACTGGACAGTAGAGACAGGACCATTTACCTTTGAAGTGCCGGACGATTGTTATCTTGTAATGGGAGATAACAGGAATAACTCCTATGATTCTAGATACTGGGAGCATACCTATGTAACGAAGGAAGAGCTGCTTGGTAAGGCGGGTTTCCGCTATTATCCATTTAATAAAATAGGTGTACTGGAATAGAGACGGACAATAAGGAGTTAAGGACAAATGATAAATATACTGGCAAAAATCTTTATAAAGGATCAGGATGAAAAACAGACGCGTCAGGCATATGGAATGCTGTGTGGAATCGTGGGCATTTTACTGAATGTCCTGCTGTTTGCGGGAAAGTTCCTTGCAGGAACGATCAGCAATTCGATTGCGATCACGGCGGACGCATTTAACAACTTATCCGATGCAGGATCATCCTTTGTGACACTGATCGGGTTTAAGTTAGCGGGAGCAAAGCCGGATCCGGATCATCCGTTTGGACATGGAAGGATCGAGTATGTATCAGGGCTTGTGGTATCCGGTGCGATTTTGATCATGGCGTTTGAACTGGTACGGGATTCCATTGACAAGATCCGTCATCCACAGGAGACAACCTGTTCCCTTCTCATTATCGTCATTCTGGTAGTGTCGATTCTTGTGAAGTTCTACATGTCATTTTATAACCGGGCAGTCGGAAAGAAGATTGCATCGGCGGCGATGATGGCAACTGCAACAGACAGTCTGAGTGATGCCTGTGCAACAACGGTCGTATTGATCGCAACACTGGTAGCAAAGTTTACCGGTTTACAGATTGACGGATATTGCGGTGTGCTTGTGGGATTGTTTATTTTCTATGCAGGCATTAATGCGGCAAAGGAGACGTTAGATCCATTACTTGGACAACCGCCGGAGCAGGAATTTGTAGATGAGATTGAACGTCTCGTTCTGTCAAATGAACCGATCTGCGGCATGCATGATCTGATCGTGCACGATTATGGCCCGGGACGTGTCATGGTTTCCCTGCATGCAGAAGTACCGGCAGATGGTGATCTCTTAGAGATGCATGATGTGATAGATAATACGGAGGCACAGATGCACAGGGAGCTTGGCTGCGATGTTGTTGTCCATATGGATCCGGTTGTTACGAATGATCCGAAGGTGGATGCATTAAAGGCACAGGAGAAGGAGATCCTTGCAGGGATCGATGACAGCTTAAGCCTGCATGATTTCCGCGTGGTGACCGGCCCTACCCATACGAATATTATCTTTGATGTGGTACTTCCGTTCCGTTATAAGATGGAAGATGCAGAACTGATCGCGCTTCTTCGTAAGAAGACGCGGGAGAAGTTAGGAGAAAATTACTTCCTGATCGTAAAAATTGATAGGGCGTATTCCTGATAAAAAGATGACAGAAGGTTATTTCTGTATAGGATTTGGGTGTTAAAAGGTGCTTTTTAGAAATTCAAAGGGAAAAATGCACAAAAATATGTTACGCAAACATTTGCAACGCTCATCGTGAACTAACTGCTAACTACAACCATACAAGTTCAGCAAA
>CACZPJ010000053.1 GCA_902782995.1 uncultured Lachnospiraceae bacterium
GGAGAGTAACAGATGAAGGAAAAAAGAGAAAACAGAAACCATCTTTCATGGCTTCGTATCTGTATGGGACTGATCTTTGCCGTATGCTTTGGCATGTGCCTGCAGGTGGATGCGGATGCAGCCATTACGAAGATGCCATCGAAGCTGGTGCAGACAGAGGCAAGTAGTAATTTTATCAGTTTCCGTTGGGAGAAGGGAAGCACAGATAAGAATGATGGTCCATACTATGTCTGGGAAGTAAGCGAAGATGCATCCTTTACCGATATTGTCCGTGTGGGGACTGCATCGGGTATGGAAACGATGGGCTGTGACGAACTTGATGCCGGAAAGACCTATTATGTAAGAATCGGTGTCATGGAAGAACCAAAGTATATACCGGATACCACACAGATTCCATCTGATGTGAAGTGGACGAGCGGTGTAGCGATGATCACAGCACCGGAATGCATTACCGGGAATGTGAAACAGACAAAGGCATCAACATCGCAGATGACGATCAGCTGGAATAAGGCTGCCGGAGCAAATGCATATCTTGTCCGTTATAATAAGGAAAAGACAAAGAAGTATACGGAAGTGATGGTGAATAAGAATTCCTGCACGTTAAAGAAATTAAGTGCAGGAGCTGACTATTACATAGAAATCTGTCCGGTAAATAAGAGCAGTAAGTTTACTGCGGTAAATAAGCTGAATGCAAGTGGATTTTTCACAACGGTATCGAACAAGGTAAGTGGTCTGAAGAATCTGAATATGACCGATGGAAGTGCATACTTTACCTGGAATCCGATGAAAAATGCAAGAGCTTATGAACTTGCGGTGACAAAATATTCGAACAAATGGACGAAGAAGAATACGATGACCTTGAACCAGGTATATATGCGAAAGGCGGAAAGGGTTCAGTTTACGAATACGAAGTTGAAAAATGGAACCTTTTATAAAGCAAGAGTCCGTTCCTATATTCTGTTATCGGATGGAACAAAGGCATACAGTGCATGGAGCAATGAGATCACCTTTGGTTCTGCACCAAAGACGGTAAATGTGAAGTCAAACGGAAAGGGTATTCAGATCAGCTGGTCAAAAGTAACCGGGGCAACCGGATATCAGATCTATGTCTTAGAACAGGGAAAGAAGAACTATCAGAAGGTTACAACGGTGAAGGCAAAGACCACCAAGTATACCTTAAAGAAGATCAACAAGAAGAACTTAAAATCCGGAAAGAATTATTTTATCCGGATTACACCGATCCGCAAGTCAGGTAAGACAACAGTAAGCCTGAATTGCAAGGAGGTGTACAAGCTGTTCCAGAAATCTATCTGGTTTTACAGATGGTAAGATACGAAAGGAGATTTCATGAGAAAATTAGTTACTTCAAAGGGAAGAACATTCGGTAATATCTTCCTTGGATTTGTTATGGCAGTTTTAGTTACTGCCTTTTGTAAGATGGATGTCCATGCAGCGATCAGTGCAGCACCATCGAATGTGCATCAGGTGGATGGTGCCACGACGATAACCGAGATAAAGTTTGCATGGAACAAGGGGCGTTCTAATATAGGCAAACAGGTTTACTATTATTATCAGGTCAGCAGGAATGCAGATTTTAAGAAAGTGTTCCGACAGGGTCGCACAAGTGATACCGAAGCAAACGTTTTCTCATTAGGCCAGGGTATGGAGTTTTATGTAAGAGTCGGGGCATCGGAACAGGGCTATAATGGAATTGATCAGGCACCGGATGATATTAAGTGGTCCGGTTCAACCAAAGTGATAACAGCACCGATCTGTAGTGTTCAGAATTTAAAACGGACAGGTGCAACAGCATCGACCATGAAGTTTAGCTGGAAGAAAGCGTGGGATGCAGACGGATACGAAGTATCTTATTATAAAAATAATAATACCGAAAATGTGATCAAAAAGCGTACCAGGAGTGCATCCATTACACTGACCGGATTAAAGCAGGGAGAATCCTATACTGTTCAGGTCTCACCGGCAAAGATCAGTGGCTCTTACTGGGCAGTGGCAGAGAACTGTTCGGTTACAGTAACTGCCCAGACAACCTTTAAGGGTGTGACCGGATTTGAAAATGTAAGCTGTGAACATAATCAGGTTGTATATAAGTGGAATTCCGTGGTATCCGGTGCCGCAATGCCGGATGTCTACCGTTTTGATATGACATCCTATAAGGACACCAAGTTTAAAAAGACATTATTCTCCTATGCAACAGAATCGGAAGGTCAGCTGAGAATACAGAATCATAAGATCAAAGCCGGCAGCTTTTATCTTGCAAGGGTTTTAGCAGGAGTCAGGCTTGCAGACGGGAAGTATGCATTTGGCAAATCCAGCACTGTGATTGCAGTTGGTACAAGACCGAAGAAGGTATCGTCAACGCAGAGTGGAAAAGGAATCAAGGTAAGCTGGTCTAAGGTTAACGGAGCAACCGGTTATGAGATCTATGTTTCTACGAAGCCAGATAGCGGATTTAAAAAAATTGCAACGACGAAGGGAAGTGCAACCAGCTATACCATAAAGAAGTTTCA
>CACZPJ010000054.1 GCA_902782995.1 uncultured Lachnospiraceae bacterium
GAAAAACTGTGTCATCTTATGACATGCTTTTCCTTCTCTTTCTTCAAAAGCTGCCAGTTTTGTCATCTGTCTGACTTTTTCTTTACTAATCATAGCACACCCCATCATACTAAACATTATTTTCATTATATCATAGATGGTATCTATTGCAAAGAAAAAAAAGAAACTGCCCGTAAAAGGCAGCTTCTTATTATTTCATACTATCTAAAAATCTCATCTTTTCACCGTCACGCGCAGGCTTCTTCGGTTCTAAGATAACCTTCGGCTTGTCTAGCACACTGCTCAGGTTATCCTTCATCTTGTTCTTGCATTCTTCACAAAAACGTCCCGTCTTTATGATCTTGCCACAATTCTCACATTCGATTCCAATCGGTGAATCTCCCGAGAAGGTAAGACGTTCCTCACGCACCCACTGCTTGATCTGCTGGACAGATACATCATTATCTGTCGAAACAGCCTGAATCGGTGCATGTGGATTCTCTCTGATATATTCTTTCACGTCCTGAAACTTCAGTTCTAACTTATCCTTGCATGCCTGACAGATTGGAGGTCCGGAAACATAATTAAACAATCTTCCACAGCTTCTGCAATTTCGTACATCCATAACTTCACTCTTCTCCTTCCAATACCCTGACAGTACCCAGTCTGCCATTAGAGTCCTCCGCCGATACTGATACATATCACAAAAACCCCTGCCGCTCCGGCACGCATCAATTCTGCCGCCGCCATATCAACAGTGCTTCCTGTGGTATAAATGTCATCGACTAATAATATATATTTAGATTGTACTATACTTTTTTCGCATTTAAAAGCATTTTTCAGATTATTTTTTCTTTCCCTGTCGTCAAGCTCCTTCTGCGGACGCGTATTGATGACTCTTCGTAATACATTTTCCCATACCGGCAGGCCGGTATATCTGCCCAGTTCACGCGCATATAATGCTGCCTGATTATATCCACGCTTTCTCTTTCTTTTCCAATGTAAGGGCACCGGTATAATCGCGTCGACCGGATGGTGTGTGATCCAGTGTCCGTATTTTTTGATCGTCTCTCTTGCATAAAAGGCTGCATATTCCTGTCTGCCGGCATACTTATACCGGTAAAGGGACGCCTTTGCTTCACCTTCATATAAGAACACAGCCCGTGCTGCCTGAAACACATGCTGTTTCCTGCTGCAATCAAAACACAGCTCCACCGTCTGCTCTTCGACCGGTTTTCCGCACTTCATGCAGACCGGTTCCATCACATCCCGTAACTTCGCCCTGCACTCCGGGCAGATGTCCCTTCCATATTCCGGGATTTTCCCGCATACCGGACACCTTATGGGATACAGCAGTTCCAGCACCCTCCTTGCAAGCTCTCTGATCTGGTCTCTCTGATTCTTTTTTCCCCTCATGAACTCCTTTCCAAACTCTCTTTTGCAATCTTAACACCGAAGCCATTCCCAGATCATTAAATTTGTCTTAATTTTTCTTGAAAAATAAGCACTCTGGGGGATTGACTTTGCTTTTTCTACTTATTATAATTTAACTATTCGTACTTTAACCCGTTGATGTTTAAAAGCACCAAAGAATTAAAGTATTAAAAACTTAAACAGGATTTCAGGAGGAAAACATTATGAAAAAAACAAACAAATTTCTCGCCCTCGGTCTTGCCGCTGTGATGACACTCGGCATGACTGCATGCGGCAGCAATTCCGGCAATAATTCCAGTGCCGATGCCACAGCAGGCACCCAGAAAACAGCGGATACTTCCGGAAAAACTTATACCGTTGGTATCTGTCAGTTAGTCCAGCACGAAGCATTAGATGCTGCAACCGAAGGCTTTAAGACAGCATTACAGGATCAATTAGGTGATGCAGTAAAATTCGATGAGCAGAATGCACAGGGTGATTCCGCAACCTGTGCAACGATCGTTAACTCATTCGTTTCCAGCAATGTAGATCTGATCCTTGCAAATGCAACTGCTCCATTACAGGCAGCCGCAGCCGCAACAACGGATATTCCGATCCTTGGAACTTCCGTAACCGACTATGCAACCGCACTTGACATGGACAATGCAAGCTGGGACGGTCTTACCGGAAGAAATATCTCCGGAACATCAGATCTTGCTCCGTTAAAGGATCAGGCAGCAATGTTACAGGAGTTGTTCCCGGATGCCAAAAATGTTGGTCTTTTATACTGCTCCGCAGAAGCAAACTCTGAATATCAGGTTAAGGTTATGACCGAAGAGTTAGAAGCTCTTGGATATACCTGTACTCCTTATTCTTTCGTAGATTCCAACGATATTGCATCTATCGTCCAGAGCGCAGTAAGTGCCAGCGATGTTATGTACATCCCAACGGACAACACTGCCGCTGCTAACACAGAAGTTATTAACAACATTGCAAGTGAAGCCGGCATTCCGATCATCGCAGGTGAAGCCGGTATCTGCCGTGGCTGTGGTGTTGCAACCTTATCTATCAGCTACTACGACTTAGGTTACCAGACCGGTGAAATGGCAGCCGAGATCCTTGCAGACGGCAAGGATGTTTCCACCATGGAGATCCAGTTTGCACCAAAGGTTACCAAACAGTACAATGCAGATCTCTGCGAAAAGTTAAACATTACTGTTCCGGATGATTATGAGGCACTTGCTGCAGAATAAAGCAGTTACATATTGCTTACTTATTTATCATACAGATCCCCCATATACCAAGGCATCTTCCACGCCGGTCTGATCCACGGATCTATCCGGCAGGATGTCCCCTGTATATGGGGATATCTTCTTTTTTTACAAACATTATCCAATGAAAACGGAGGTAATATCGTGGATATTTCAACATTATTCAGCGCAATGCCTGGTGCAGTCTCCCAGGGTCTGATCTGGGGTATCATGGCAATCGGCGTGTACATCACATTCAAGATACAGGATGTTGCAGACCTTACCGTAGATGGTACGATGAGTCTGGGCGGTGCAGTCTGTATCCTTATGCTTACCCATGGACAGAACATCTGGGTTGCCATCCTCGCAGCCACACTCGCCGGTATGATTGCCGGACTTGTCACCGGAGTCTTCCACACCGGAATGGGCATTCCTGTGATCCTTGCCGGAATTCTGACACAGCTTGGTCTTTATTCCATCAATCTGAAGATCTTAGGCGGCAAAGCCAATCAGGCGATCAGTGCCGATAAGTATGACCTTCTGGTTTCCCTTCGTTATGTAAAGGGTGTCGCTTTCTATAAGAATGCGATCTTTATCGTAGCAGTGTTTGTCATTGTAATTATCGCCATCCTGTACTGGTTCTTCGGAACTGAGCGTGGATGCTCCATCCGTGCTACCGGATGTAACCCGAACATGAGCCGCGCACAGGGTATCAATACTAACTTTAACACCGTGCTTGGACTTATGCTTTCGAACGGTCTGGTTGGTCTTGCAAGTGCTCTCTATGCACAGTATCAGGGCTTTGCCGATGTAAATGCCGGTCGTGGTGCGATCGTCATCGGTCTTGCTGCTGTTATCATCGGAAATGTTATCTTCGAAAAGATCTTCCACAACTTCGCACTGAAGCTGTTCGCAGTTGCCATCGGTGCAGTTATTTACTATATGGTACTGCAGATCGTCATCTGGCTTGGTCTTGATACCAATTATCTGAAGCTGTTATCCGCTTTAGTAGTTGCTGTTTTCCTTGCAGTACCTTACTGGAAAAAGAAATATTTCAACAAGCCTGTAAAGAAGGGAGCTGATAACAATGCTTAAAATCGATCACATCTATAAGACCTTCAATATTGGAACTATCAATGAAAAGACCGCTTTAAACGGAGCGACGCTTACGCTGAACGAAGGTGACTTTGTTACCGTGATCGGTGGTAATGGTGCCGGTAAGTCTACCCTGTTAAATGCGGTTGCCGGAACCTGGTTCGTCGATCAGGGTTCGATTCTGATCGATGGCGTTGACGTTACAAAGATGCCGGAACACAAGCGTGCCCGTTTTCTTGGCCGTGTTTTCCAGGACCCGATGATGGGAACTGCCGCAACCATGGGCATCGATGAAAATCTCGCCCTTGCTGCAAGACGTGGTGCACACAGAGGTCTGAAGTCCGGTATCACCAAGGCAGAACGTGAACATTACAAGGAACTGCTTACGGAATTAGATCTTGGTCTTGAGAACCGTCTCACTTCCAAAGTCGGATTATTATCCGGCGGCCAGCGACAGGCTCTCACTCTTTTAATGGCTTCCTTAAAAAAGCCAAAGCTTCTGCTTTTAGATGAGCATACAGCCGCTCTTGATCCAAAGACAGCCGCTAAGGTTTTAGCTCTTTCGGACAAGATTGTTGCTGAGAACAACCTGACCACTTTAATGGTTACACATAATATGCGTGATGCGATCGCACACGGAAACCGTCTGATTATGATGAACGAAGGCCAGGTCATCTTAGACATTGCCGGCGAGGACAAGAAGAACCTGACCGTAGAAGATCTGCTTCAGAAGTTTGAAGAAGTCAGCGGTGAAGAGTTTGCGAACGATAAAGCATTGCTTTCCTAATCCTGATATTTATATATAAATCAAAAAATCCCGGAAGTGTTTGGACTGTGTACGTCCATTCTTCCGGGATCTTCTATTTCTAGATCAGGACTGCTCCTGCAGACGCTGGCATAAGCCGCTGTATCTGGTCTGTTCGGATACGTTGTTTTCCATCTCGTGGAAACACATATCGTTTCCGACTAACGTCACGCACTTCTTTGCACGGGTTACTGCGGTATAGAGCAGATTCCGGTTCATTAACATCCGTGGTCCGCTAAGCAGTGGTATGACAACTGCCGGGTATTCACTACCCTGTGACTTATGGATTGTGATCGCATATGCAAGTTCGAGTTCCTCTAACAGCTTAAACGGATAGTCTACGACCTTCTCATCATCGTAGCAGACTGTCACAAGCTCCGTATAATCGTTGATCTTCTGTATAATTCCAACGTCGCCGTTAAACACGCCCATGCCACGGTCTATCGTAATTCCATACCGGCTCTTGATCTCCCATTCTAACTGATAGTTATTCTTGATCTGCATCACCTTATCTCCCTCCCGGAAGACACGGTCACCATATTCCTTTTCCTTCTTATCCGAAGCCGGTGGATTCAGATACTTCTGTAAGATCCCATTTAACCGTTCTACACCAAGATTGCCCTTTTTCATCGGGGTCA
>CACZPJ010000055.1 GCA_902782995.1 uncultured Lachnospiraceae bacterium
AAAAAGAAGTTAAAATAAAATAGCAATGCCGCTTGACAAGAGCCGTCTGGTATAGTATATTATTACAAGTTGAGACAATTCAACCAGATGCTGGTATGGCTCAGTCGGTAGAGCGTCGCATTGGTAGTGCGGAGGTCACGGGTCCGATTCCCGTTACCAGCTTATAAAACCCTTGATGATTCAAGGGTTTTATTTTTTTGACATTTTGTATTACATATTGACTTTTTTAACATAGAATTTACAATGAAGATAACTTTGGAAAGGAGATCGGAATATGGTAAAGAGTATGACAGAGGGAAAGCCATTGCCGTTAATTTTGCAGTTTGCACTCCCTCTTTTGATCGGGAATCTGTTCCAGCAGACCTATAATATCGTGGATGCCGCCATTGTCGGAAGGTATCTTGGAACGGAAGCACTGGCAAGTGTCGGGGCATCGAGCAGCGTGCAGTTTTTAGTACTTGGATTCTGTATCGGAATCTGCTGTGGATTTGCAATTCCGATCGCACAGCGGTTCGGAGCGAAGGATTACCGGCTGATGCGTGTCTACCTGTTTCATGGAGCAGTGCTTTCCGCAGCAGCGGCAGTGATTCTTACATTAATCTGTGCAGTATTTTGCCCACAGATCCTGCATCTGTTGTCGACACCGGAAAATATCTATGCAGGGGCATATCAGTATCTTCTGATCATTTTTTTAGGCATTCCGTTTAACCTGCTCTATAATCTGCTTTCCTGTGTTTTACGTGCAGTAGGAGACAGCAGGACACCGTTTATTTTTCTTGCGATCGCAACGGTACTTAATATTTTACTGGATCTGGTCTGCATTCTGGGATTACATTGGGGCGTGGCAGGTGCGGCGGCAGCTACGATCACAGCCCAGGCGGTGAGTGGTCTGCTCTGTCTGTTTTATATTCTGCGGAAGGTTCCACTGTTACATATACAGCAGGAAGAATGCCAGATGGATGGACATGTGACGAAGATCATGTTTGCGATGGGAGTACCGATGGGACTGCAGTATTCGATCACGGCAATCGGCAGCATGGTCATGCAGTCGGCAAATAACAGCTTAGGAAGTGTCTATGTCTCAGCCTTTACGGCTGCGATGCGGATCAAGCAGTTTGCGATGTGTCCGTTTGATGCGATCGCAACCGGGGTATCGACCTTCTGCGGTCAGAATCTTGGAGCGAGAAAGCCTGACCGGATCAAAAAGGGAATCAGACAGGGGGTTACGGTAGGTGTATTGTATGGTCTGTGTGCGGGACTTGTACTGATCTTCTTCGGACGGAGTCTGTCACTACTGTTTGTTTCAAAGAGCGCAGTGGATGTCTTAGATGCCTCCGGAACCTATCTCAGATGTCTGGGTTACTTTTTCTGGTCACTTGGCATCTTAAATGTATGCCGTATGACGACACAGGGACTTGGCTTTTCCGGAAGGGCGGTTTTCTCCGGTGCAGTGGAGATGGCGGCAAGAATTTTTGTCAGTCTTGCATTTGTGCCGGTCTTTCACTTTGGAGCGATCTGTTATGCGGATCAGAGTGCATGGATCTCAGCATGTCTGTATATCGTTCCGGTCTGTATCGGCTGTGTGACAAAGATCAGTAAAAGTCAGGGATAAAGGTATCGTGGCATATTGTATTTATTTTGGAAAAAGACGGAAGAATATTGAAAGTCATGGATAAGTACGATAGAATATTCAGAGATTTGATGCGTACAGAATGAAATATAAGATACATATATTGTGCTTGCTTACAAACTAGATATGCGCAAAAGACAGCGCAAGAATGGAGATTAATATGAAACAGGGATTACCAAAGGAAGCTATTGCAGAGATGACACTTTTAACCATACAGAATATGGCTCGGTGGATGGAATACGAAGAAGGAATGGAAGACTTTTCCTTATTGCAGCAGATCGATCCGCAGATGGCAGAGAATGCAACCGTATTCTTATGCGGATATATTCCGGAGTTAGAGATGGAGCTTGCGATTGTTGCAGATGCAGAGAAAGACAGAGGCGAGTTTTATTCGGTATATCGTAAGGAAGATGCCGAGCCGGTCTGCTGCGTATTTGATCTGCAGGATTACCAGACACAGTTTGAGCCAAATATGCTGATGTATGCAGCAACTACACAGATTATGATGCGCAATCAGGAAGAAGCATATCATAAGGTGACAAAGGACCTGGCTGAGTCAAAGAGTTGTAAGGGGTGCAGTGGCTGTGGAAACTAAAAAGAAAAAACATGGACTCTGGGGGATTTTACTTGCCCTGATGCTTGTTCTGACCGGCTGTGGCGGTCAGACAGATCTCTCACAGCCGGCACAGGTGCAGAATGAGCCGGCAGTTACAGAGAGCGATAAGACGGTATCGGCAGATACCTATGGCATGGAAACCGGGCAGACGGCAGAGGACGGCTCTGATACGGAGAGCAGGAAGCCGGTCGTGACGGGAGATCCCGATGATGGACAGCAGGATACGAAGCTTACAGAGGATTCTTCACTTCAGGTGCATTATATTGATGTCGGTCAGGGAGATGCAACACTGATTACCTGTGATGGTGCAGCAATGCTGATCGATGCGGGTAACAATAATAAGGGTACACTTGTACAGTCTTACCTGATGTCACAGGGCGTACAGTCCTTAGATTATGTGATCGGAACACATCCGGATGCAGATCATATCGGCGGCCTGGATGTTATTATTACAAAGTTTGATTGCGGAACGGTCTTTTTAACAGACGATACCAAGGATACGGCTACCTATCGTGATGTGATCAGTGCAATGCAGTATAAAGGGTACAACAAGACACTGCCGGTTGCAGGAGATACTTATCAGTTAGGTGGTGCGGAGTTTACCTTTGTAGGTCCGGTTGCTACCAGTGACGATTCGAATAATAATTCGATCGCCCTTCTTTTAAAACATGGAAGTAAGACCTTTTACTTCGAGGGAGATGCCGAGGAAGAGGAAGAAAGTTCGATCTTAAATACCGGAGTTTCTCTTTCGGCAGATGTCTATAAGGTAGGACATCATGGCAGTAAGACTTCGACCACAGATGCAATGCTTGCGGCAGTTGCACCGTCTTATGCGGTGATCAGTGTCGGAGAGGGCAACAGCTATGGACATCCGAATGCAGAGACATTAAATAAGCTGCGTGCAGCAGGTGTGTCTGTCTTCCGTACGGATGAACAGGGTAGTATTATCGCACAGTCCGATGGAACGACGATCACCTGGAATTGTGCTCCATCGGAGAGCTGGCAGGCAGGAGAGCCGACCGGAAGCAGTGACAGTGAAGAAGGTGCATCCACGGGTGACAGCAGCGACAGTGTCACCGGTGATGCAGCAGGAGCAGTGGTGGCAGGAGCAGCAGGTGCTGTGGTATCGGATGACGCATCGCAGTCGCAGGAAGCGGTAGAGACACCGCAGGAACAGACGGTAACCGGCGGAGATGTGATGGTACATATCACGGCAACAGGTGGAAAGTATCATTCGGCAGGATGCCAGTATCTGAGGAAAAGTGATATTGAAGTGACGTTACAGGATGCAAAAGCGAGAGGCTTAGAACCATGTTCGCGCTGTAATCCACCGCAGTAGAATCCGGGCAGAAAAATGAATATCTGGAAGATAAAGAAAAGCATCGGTTTAAATCAACCGATGCTTTTTATGTATGTCTACTAGAATATATTCGAGTATCCGATCAACTTTCCTGCTGGGACATAAGATTCAGCACGCTGTTGTTGTAACGGATATTCTGCGCTGCATATTGCAGATCCGCATCCGATGTCTGCTTGTCCGGTACAATGATCTGAACGTCCGGTGTCTGTGAACATGTGGTACTATCAGCAACTGGAATGACCGGTGTGCCACCGATACTTTTAAAGCTGACCGATAAGGATGCCGGTGTCTGTTCGCTGTCAGATGTATTATCCGTGTCTGTTGACGCAGTATTTTCTTCGGAGGTATCTGTAGCAGATCCGTTTATTTTTTCTGACAGGGTAGAAGAGATCGCGTCCTTCATATTCTCAGCAAAGAGTGTCAGAAACTTCTGATAGTCATTATAAGTAAAAAGCTTGCTTAACAATGAAGTTAAGGCATCATCCGATGAAGAAGATGTCAGCCCTTCGGTGCTTCCTGCGATATTATTACCATCCGGGAGTGAAACACCATCACGCATATAAGCGGTGATCTTGGCAACATAGTCCTGCGTCTCTTCAAAAGGAGGGATGCCGCCATACTTGTCTACATTGTTACTGCCTGCGTTATAGGCAGCGAGTGCAAGTGAGGTATCGCCATTGTATTTTTGCAGCAGGCTGCTGATATATTTTGCACCGCCCATAATGTTCTGCTCCGGGTCATATGCATCGGATACACCAAGACTTGCTGCCGTAGCCGGCATAAGCTGCATGATTCCCATTGCACCGGACTTTGAAGTTGCATCGGGCTGGAAGTTTGATTCCTGTTTTGCCATTGCAGTCAGCAGTGACATTGATACCCCGTAAGTCTCAGATGCACGCTTAAAAATATCGGTCAGGGTGCCGCTCTGGCTGTTGTTATCCTGACATTCACTCAGATAGGAAGAAAAATCCTGCGATTCTTCTCCTGTGGATGGTACTTCAGTTGTCTCGGGTGTTGTGCTTTGTGCAGTTTGTTCCGGTGTTAATACAGCAGTGATATACATGGAAAGTCTCCTTATCATCCTACATGCGCGTGTTTGTTTATCCGTTTACATTCGCAATACAGGTTCAAAAATGTTATACATTTTTGAACCTACGTGCGTTCGCACTATCAAAAGAGTATTACACAAAACATATTCTGCAAGCAGACAGTTTTGTGCGCTTCTCTTTTGGCATTGCTCATTGCCTTCGCCTATTATAGCATGATTCTATGGGTTGTGAAATAGATTTCGCTTGTTTTTTGGAAAATTTTGCGTTAGAGTAGATATGTTTGATGTTAGTTTTGCAGAAAAGAGGAAAAATTATGAAGAAAAAAGGTGGATATGCACGGGCATTTCGGGCTGCATTTCCATTTACGATACCGGTATTGACCGGATATTTGTTTATCGGAATTGCATTTGGCGTGATGTATCAGGAAAAGGGCTATAACTTTTTATGGGCGATTCTGATGAGTGTTATGGTCTATGCGGGTTCCGGACAGTACCTTGCAGTGAATTTTTTTACACCGGGTGTAAGCCTGTTTCAAGTCATTTTTTTGGAGATCATGGTCAATATCCGCCATGTCTTTTACGGACTGTCGCTGTTAGAGCGTTTTCAGAATATGGGAAAAAAGAAGCTTTATATGATCTTCTCCCTGACGGATGAGACATATTCCCTGTTTTTTATCACGAAGATTCCAAAGGATGTAGATGAAGACAAGTTTATGTTCGCCATTGCGTTGTTGGATCAGATTTACTGGATCACCGGATCCGCGATCGGTGCGATCGCAGGTTCCCTGATTCCATTTGATGCAACAGGAATTGATTTTGCGATGACTGCACTGTTCGTTGTGATCTTTGTGGAGCAGTGGCTGACGACGAAGAATCATATTCCGGCACTGACAGGACTTGGGGCAGGACTTATCTGTCTGCTGATCTTCGGTGCGGATAACTTTATCCTGCCGACAATGATCTGCGTGATGGTCGTCTTATTATCCTGTCGGAAAGTGATTGAACCAAAAGAGGAAGGGCAGGTGAGCGCAGATGCCAATTAGTCCGCAGATGTCATTTTTAATTATTTTAGTTGTATCGTTAACGATCTTTGCAACGCGTGCGATTCCATTTGTGATCTTTCACAATGGCAAGGAGATCCCGGAGGTCGTAAAATATCTTGGTAAGGTGCTCCCGGCGGCAGTTATCGGAATGTTAGTCATCTACTGCTTAAAATCGGTCAGTGTAGTAACGTTTCCATTCGGACTGCCGGAGTTTATTGCGGTAGCAGTAGTAGTCGCACTCCATGTATGGAAGCGGAACAATCTGTTAAGTATCGGAGTTGGAACCGTGCTTTATATGTTTTTGATCCAGGTTGTGTTTTGACGGATCATGGGAAATAGGAAGTATTTTGAACTGACATAGCATAGAAATGTAAAGAACAGAATAAGTGAAAAGCATAAGAAATAGAACAGGTCATACAAATCCGGCTGTCCGCCGAATAGGTATGACCTGTTTTTATGCAATAGGCAATACATAGTTACTATTTTCAACGGAATAAGAAAAGTACATAGTACAATTTGAAAAACGAATCATAACCATGTGCTTTTTCTATAATATGAATTATAATGATTATATTGACATTGGCAGACAGAATCAATAGAATACAAATGGACTGTTTGATCAGTCCCTATAATTACTGAAAAAATATATCAATATAGAGGAGAAAACACATGAAGAAAGAACCTTTTGTAACTTTAGAGCAGTTAAAAGAGATCGTAAAAAAATATCCGACTCCGTTCCATCTCTATGATGAGAAGGGCATCCGCGAGAATGCAAAGGCAGTGAAGGAAGCATTTGCATGGAATCCGGGCTTCCGTGAGTATTTTGCGGTAAAGGCAACTCCGAATCCATTCATTCTTGATATTTTAAAAGAGTATGACTGTGGCTGTGACTGTGCATCGATTACCGAGTTAATGTTAGCAGATTCACAGGGCTTTGACGGAAAACACATCATGTTTTCTTCGAATGATACACCGGCAAAGGAATTCCAGTTTGCAAATGAGATCGGTGCGATCATTAACTTAGATGATTTTACACACATTGACTTCTTAGAGAAAGCGATCGGCAAGCTGCCGGAGACGATAAGCTGCCGTTACAATCCGGGCGGAGTCTTTAAGATGAGCAACGGAATCATGGATAATCCTGGGGATGCAAAGTACGGATTTACGACAGAGCAGCTTTTTGAAGGCTTTAAGGTCTTAAAGGAAAAAGGCGTCAAGAATTTCGGTATTCATGCATTCCTTGCAAGTAATACCGTAACAAACGAATATTATCCGATGCTTGCAAAGCAGCTTTTTGAAGTGGCTGTCAAGTTAAAGGAAGAGGTTGGCTGTCATATTTCCTTTATCAACTTATCCGGTGGTGTCGGTGTGGCTTACAGCCCGGATCAGGAGCCGAATGACATCCGTGTGATCGGTGAAGGTGTCCGCAAGGTTTACGAGGAGATCCTTGTTCCGGCAGGAATGGATGATGTTGCGATCTACACGGAGATGGGAAGATTCATGTTAGCTCCATATGGCTGTCTTGTAACCGAAGCGATTCATGAGAAGCACACCCATAAGGAATACATCGGTGTCGATGCCTGTGCGGTCAACCTGATGCGTCCTGCAATGTATGGTGCATACCATCACATCACGGTTATGGGAAAAGACAACAGCGTATGCGACCACAAATACGATGTAACCGGTTCTCTTTGTGAGAATAACGATAAGTTCGCAGTAGACCGTATGCTTCCAAAGATCGATATGGGGGATCTGCTTGTGATCCACGATACCGGAGCACATGGCTACTCCATGGGTTATAACTACAATGGTAAGTTAAAGTCCGCAGAGATCCTGTTAAAAGAGGATGGCTCTACACAGCTTATCCGTCGTGCGGAGACCGCAGCAGACTACTTCCGTACCTTCGACTGCTTCGATATCCTGAAAGATATGAAGCATCCGATCGACTAAAAAAGTCTTGCATTTCATTTTTCGGTATGGTAGAATCTCTATTGTTCGGTATTTCCGGACAATAAGCCGGCGTGTCGGAATTGGCAGACGAGGCAGACTCAAAATCTGTTGATGGCAACATCGTGCGGGTTCAAGTCCCGCCGCCGGCATGAATAATGAATGATATAAAAGGCTGGAAACATGATTTTCGTTGGAAGATCAAGGGTTTCCAGCCTTTTTGTTGCTAAAATATAACGTGAAATGATACAATATTTGCTATAATTTTATCATTTTTTGTCACGGAATTTGTCACAGTTGCTATGATATATTGTTTTGTCGAAAATTGTTGATTGATTATTAGTGAATGAATATATTTGAAGTGATATAATTTTACTAATTTACAAAATGGCTGGGGTAGATATGGAAAGAAAAAAGCAAAAGAAAAAGAATCTTGTCAACAATATTAAAAAATATATACCAGATTTACTAATAGGTTTAATGGTATCAATTTTAGTGCCGCTTTTTTCTCTTTTATTCAAAATTGTAGTGATGATAGACAATTATATTGTAATTTAAATAAAATCTTACTAGGTTCGAGTTTGGAGTATATGAATGATTGCTTTGGAATTCCTAGATTTTATTTTTATAATGATAAGAATACTATTTCAGAAGAGGTATATGTTACGGAAAAGGAAGTGATAAGAGCTTATTTTGTTCAGGATAAGTTAGAGGGATATTTCATTACAAAAGTAAAAAACAATACATGGCATCAGATAGGATTACCAGATATATATAGGAATTTGACAAATAGTAAATGTATTGGTAAATTTTCATTTTATGATGTCAAAGAATCTCCGAAACAAATTGTTTCATATGTTACGAATGGATTTAATAAGCTTTTTTATGATAGTGAATATCGGGATACAGAAATGGAAAAGGCAGAATATGACAATTTTTCTAAAAAATATTTTGTGGATAGGAAGAAATCTTATCCGAATACATATGGCATTTGTACACCACAATATTCAGATGAAATATTTGAGATGGCATCAAATTATTATGAGTATGACTGGGATCTATAATATTGGTAGAAATAATAGGATCTATGGTTTTAATAAAATAAATGCCGGCAGTTCTTTAAAAAGAAACTGCTGGCACTTAATTATTAATTCAACTTAATATTCGCAAACAATGATCCAAGGCTTGTGCCGACTTCTTCTGTTTCTGGGAGTTCGTAAGTCTCTTCTTCAATCGCTTCTGCGGTCACATCCTCTAATGCCTTCATGCTCAGGCTGATCCTGCCATCTTTTGTATCAATGACCTTTACTTTTACCTTATCGCCAACATGTAAAACAGCGGCAGGAGATTTGATACGCTTGTTTGAGATCTGTGAAATATGGACAAGTCCGGAAAGACCGTTTTCGAGCCGGACAAATGCACCATAGTTTTGCAGCGTTTCTACCACACCTTCGGTTACAAGACCAACCGGGATGCTTGCAATTCTGGAATTACGTTCTACGGCAGCCTGTTCCTGTAAGAGTTCCTTTGCAGATAAGACAAGCTTTTCGTCTGCCTCGTCAACGGTGATGATCTGTACACGGATCGTTTTGGACATCCATTCACTGGTATCTTCCACATAGTCAAGCGAAAGCTTGGATGCCGGGATGAATCCACGGATGCCTTCAACATATGCGATCGCTCCGGCGTTGACGGTATCGCTGATCTTGACTGTAAGCACGGTCTTATTTTCCATCATTTCTTTTAACTTATCCCATGCAAGGACCTGATTTGCTTCCTTTTTTGAGAGGAGGATATGTCCCTCGCCATCATCACGACGGATCACGGTTGCGGAGATCTCATCGCCAACAGCGACTGCGTCCTTTAAGGAGAATCCCGGTTCATCGGAGAAGTCCTCCAGACGGATGATGCCGTCAGTGTAATACTTTAAGTCTAAGGTGACGGCAGATTCCGATACATCAATGACTGTACCGGTTAAGATGTCGCCCTCGTTGATCGTCTTAAAAGATGCTTCTAATTCAGCAGCGTAATCTTCCATAGTTTCACTCATAATAGAATACCTCGTTTCTTGATTTGTTGTGGTTATTATATCATCTATAATAATAATTACAATTTCTCCGTTCTTCGAACTTCCGAAATTGCAACAAACATTCACAATCCGGGCTATTGCCCTACTTGTTCATGTTTGTTTATTTGTCAAATCGAT
>CACZPJ010000056.1 GCA_902782995.1 uncultured Lachnospiraceae bacterium
TAGCATAATTAATTATACCAAAAAATCGCTCAGACCTCACGGTCTGGGCGATTTTTCTGTCAGGAGAGTTTTTTTACAGCCCCTTTTGTTATAAGAGCGATAGACGGGGCTCGAACCCGCGGTCTCGACCTTGGCAAGGTCGCGCGTTACCAACTACGCCACTATCGCATATGTGCTTGACACATCTGATACTATACATGATACCGGGATGTTTGTCAACAAGAAAATTATTTTTTGTACTAAATTTTAATGATATGTGGGAAAAAACCTTCAGGAATCAAAATTTCCCTCAGGAAAGAGGAATATCCGCGTCTGTTTTCTCATAGGATAAATCAAACGACAGCGGGAGGGGTCTATGAGTTCAAAGACAAAAATAGTGGTACTTCATATGAAAGAACTGATTTATACAGTTGTGTTTGCAGTATTGGGGATCTTACTTGTGCTGCTTCTTGTTTTCATGTTTTTACCGGATAAGAATAAGAAGGAAGACTCCACAGAAACGATGAAATATGTTGCGGGTGTGTATACCTCATCGATCATGTTCCAGAACAGAACGATCGATGTAGAAGTGGTAGTGGATGAGAATCATATCAATTCTATTTCGCTCGTGAACCTTGATGAAACAGTTTCCACCATGTATCCGCTGATGCAGCCGGCATTAGAGAATCTGAGTGAACAGATCTATGAAGCACAGTCAACGGATCATGTTACATATAGCGATGACAATCAGTATACCTCCATGGTTTTATTAAATGCGATCAATGATGCACTGGCAAAAGCACAGGTGACAGAAGCAGAAGAATAAGGTATAATAAAACATTATGGAAGAGATCACATATGAACTTGTACGGAAAAAGGTAAAAAATATCACAATCCGCGTGAAAAAGGACGGCACGGTGATCGTGACAGTTCCTTTGCGCGCGGATATAAAGCGTGCAGAAGCGTTTGTGGAAATGCGCGCAGACTGGATCAGGCAAAAGGTACAGGAGGCAGGTAAGCGGACGATCATCCATCTGGATGAATTAGAGTGGACAGACAGGAAGGAACAGTATCTGCGGGAGGTTGTTGCGGACGTGTATCCGTTGTTTGCTGCCTATCAGATTCCGTATCCCAAGCTGAAGTTCCGGAAAATGGTGAGCCAGTATGGAAACTGTCATACGAGGACAGGGGTGATCACACTGAATAAGGCATTGACACAGATCCCATTGGAGTGTGTGGAATATGTAGCGGTACATGAGCTGGCACATCTGATCGAAGCCAACCACGGGAAAAATTTTTACCGTATTATCGGACAGGTGATGCCGGATTACAGAATAAGGGAAGAGAGGTTACAACAATATGCGTTATGTCATTGAAAATGAGCAGTTAAAGGTGGAAGTTGAATCACTTGGGGCAGAACTAAAGTCCTTTATGGACAAGCAGACGAAGGTGGATTATATGTGGTGTGCAGATCCTGCATATTATAAGCGTACGTCGCCGAACCTGTTTCCGATCGTTGGAAGCCTGAAGGACGGCAAGTATACTTACAATGGAAAAGAATATGCAATGTCACAGCACGGATTTGCAAGAGATCATGAGTGGAAGGCAGTAAATAAGAGTGATACCGAGATCAGTTTTTTCCTTGCTTCTACGGAGGAAACACTGGAAAACTATCCGTTTGCATTTGAGTTAGAGCTGCGTTATGTTCTGAGCGGAAGGGATCTGACCGTGACATGGTTTGTGAAAAATCCATCTGATCAGAAGATGTATTTTTCCTGTGGCGGACATCCATGCTTTACCTGCCCAATCCATGGGGAAGCAGATAAGAGCGGCTATGGATATAACTTCCATATCGATGGCGATGTCACTTATACAGCACTTGATCTGCCAACCGGCACAATGCTCCCGGAAGAACATACCCTGCATCTGGAAAACGGCAGGGCAGCATTTACACCGGAATTCTTTGATAAGGGTGCCTATATCGTAGCAGGAGGCCAGACGAAGAAGGTTTCCTTATACGATCCATCCGGAGAAGATTATCTGACCGTTTCCTTTGATGCTCCGCTTTTCGGGCTGTGGTCTGCGGAGGGCAAGAACGCACCATATGCAGCGATCGAGCCATGGTATGGCAGATGTGACCGCGTGGACTTTGACGGAACCTTAGAAGACAGGGAATGGGGCAATGAATTAGAGGCCGGAAGGACCTTTGAAGGAAGCTATACGATTTCTGTAAAATAAAGATAAAAGGGACTGCTGCATTGTGTGTAGATGCGGCAGTCCTTTTTGGCATGTATCCTATTATGAATGATTATCAATCTTGTTGTGAGAGTGCTTTATGTTCCGCAGCCAGTTCGGTATGCAGCCGGTAGGAATCCCAGGCAGCGTTTTGTTCGGTAAGGACTGCCTTTAGCGCAATCCGCGGAATCTTATTTTTACTGAATTCGCCTAAAAAGGAATTGAGCATCTGTCCGGTGAACCCACAGAATACAAGCATTTCATCGGAAAAGTCCTTTGCGGCATCCAGTGTAAAATCAGCCGGTGCAGCGGAGCTTTTGTCCGAAAGAAGCGCATTCAGCGTCTGGCTGTACTGATCCTTGCGGACGTTTTTGATACGGATTTTATATTTCAGGCAGAGGAATTTTAATTTCCGTCCCTTCTCATTGTCTAAATTGTAAAAAAGAATGACTGGATTTGCCATGAATTTATCTCCTTTCTTATTTGCAATTTCAGTTACTTTTTATTATAATGATAAATTAGAGAAAAACTAGAGAAAAATCACACAAATTCGGGAAAAGTTGGTGAGTCTTATGTCAGATATTTCAGTAGAAACGATTGAAGAAATGGAAAAAAAGGTTGTTTCGGGAGCCGATAATATTAAGACGATGAAGGAATTCGTTAGTCCGGAGAGTTTATATGAAGAATTAATCGCCAGTGTGCGTAAATATCACCCATCCACAGATATATCCCTGATCGAAAAAGCATACCGGATCGCATCTGAAGCCCATAAGGGACAGGTGCGTAAGTCCGGTGAGGCATATATCATCCATCCGCTTTGCGTAGCGATCATCCTTGCGGAGTTAGAGTTAGACAAGGAGACGATCGTAGCAGGGCTTTTACATGATGTTGTGGAAGATACGGTTATGACCGTGGAGGAGATCGCAACAGAGTTCTCGGAAGAGATCGCACTGTTAGTAGATGGTGTTACGAAGTTAGGACAGTTATCCTACGATGCAGATAAGGTTGAGGTTCAGGCAGAGAACTTAAGAAAGATGTTCCTTGCCATGGCAAAGGATATCCGTGTTATCTTAATCAAGTTAGCCGACCGTCTGCACAATATGCGTACACTTAAGTATATGAAGCCGGAGAAGCAGAAGGAGAAGGCGCGTGAGACGATGGACATCTATGCGCCGCTTGCACAGCGTCTCGGTATTTCGAAGATCAAGATCGAGTTAGATGATCTTTCCCTGAAGTATCTCGAACCGGAGGCTTATTATGATCTGGTGGAGAAGGTTGCACTGCGTAAGAGTGTACGTGATGATTATGTGCAGCAGCTTGTTTCCGATGTAAAAAAACATATGGCAAATGCCGGAATTAAGGCAGATGTTGCCGGACGTGCCAAACACTTTTTCTCGATTTATAAAAAGATGGTCAATCAGGATAAGACCATCGATCAGATCTATGATCTGTTTGCAATCCGTATTTTAGTAGATTCGGTCAAGGACTGTTATGCAGCACTAGGTATTATCCATGAGATGTATAAGCCGATACCGGGCCGTTTCAAGGATTATATAGCGATGCCGAAGCCGAATATGTACCAGTCCCTGCATACGACGCTGATCGGACCGACCGGACAGCCGTTTGAGATCCAGATCCGTACCTATGAGATGCATCGTACCGCTGAGTATGGTATTGCTGCACACTGGAAGTACAAGGAAGCAAGTAACAACGGTGGCAATCCGGTTGCGACGACGAAGTCCGAGGAGGAGAAGCTAAGCTGGCTCAGGCAGATCTTAGAGTGGCAGAAGGATATGTCGGATAACAAGGAGTTTATGAGCCTTTTAAAAAGTGATCTGAACCTGTTTTCCGATACGGTATTTTGCTTTACCCCATCCGGAGATGTGAAAAACCTGCCGACAGGCTCGACACCGGTTGATTTTGCCTATGCGATCCATTCCGCAGTTGGAAACAAGATGATCGGAGCAAAGGTCAACGGTAAGCTGGTACCGATCGATTATGAGATCCAGAATGGCGACAGAATAGAAGTCTTAACTTCCCAGAACTCCAGAGGACCGAGCCGTGACTGGTTAAATATCGTAAAGAGTACACAGGCAAAAAGTAAGATCAACCAGTGGTTCCGGAGTGAGCTTAAGGAAGAGAAAATCGCAAAGGGAAAGGAACTGCTTTCTACCTATTGTAAGACGAAGAATATCAATCTGTCTGAGATCAATAAGCCGGAATACCAGCAGAAGGTTCTGCATAAGTATGGCTTCCACGACTGGGATGCCGCACTTGCGACGGTTGGCCACGGCGGCTTGAAGGAAGGTCAGATCATCAATAAGATGCTCGATGAGTATCATAAGGATCATCCGATCCAGTTGACAGACGAACAGGTATTAGAAAATGTCTCTGCTGAGAATAAGGAGAAAAATGCAGCTCCGGTTCATTCAAAGAGCGGAATTATCGTAAAGGGACTGTATGATGTGGCAGTGCACTTTTCTAAGTGCTGCAGCCCGGTTCCGGGAGATGAGATCGTCGGATTCGTGACAAGGGGACGTGGTGTATCCATCCATCGTACCGACTGTATCAACATCATCAATCTATCCGATATGGAACGTGCCAGACTGATCGATGCGGAGTGGCAGCAGGGAGCAGCAGAGGGCAACAACGGACTCTACCTTGCAGAGATCAAAATCTTCGGAAATAACCGTACCGGACTTCTGGTCGATATTACAAGGATCTTTACCGAGCGTGAGATCGATATCAATTCGATCAACTCGAAGACCAGCAAGCAGGGAGTTGCTACGATATCCATTGCATTTGCAACCAAGGGCAAGGATGAATTAAACAGTCTGATCGAGAAGATCCGTCAGGTTGAAAGTGTGCTTGATATTGAGCGTACGACAGGCTGATCGAAACAGATGAAGCATAGAAATGAGGAGAAATATGTCAGATTTAGATATTACGGTCAAACAGTTCGTGGTTGGACCGGTTTGCACGAATTGCTATCTTGCAATTCATAATACGACAAAGGAGCTGCTGATCATCGATCCGGGTGATGAGGCGAAGCTTTTAGAGGACGAGATCGCTAAAACAGGCGCAAAGCCGGTGGCAATTCTATTGACACACGGACATTTTGATCATGCGACAGCGGCAGAGGAGCTTCGGAAGTTTTATCAGATCGAGGTATATGCACAGGAGTCGGAAAAAGAGACGTTAGAGAATCCGAGCTTAAATCTCTCCGGTCCGATGATGGGTAAGCCGATGACTTACCATGCAGATCATTATCTTGCAGACGAGCAGGAGATCGACCTTGCAGGCTTTCACATCCGTGTGCTGCACACGCCGGGACATACCGCAGGCGGGGCATGCTACTACTTCCCGAATGAGATGGTGCTTTTCAGCGGGGATTCCCTGTTTCGCGAATCCGTGGGAAGAACCGATTTTCCGGGAGGAAGTGCGTCTGCACTGATCCGTTCCATCAAGGAGAAGATCCTTCCGCTTCCGGATTTTATCAAGGTCTATCCGGGACATAATGAGATCACATCGATTGAAAATGAACGGGCATACAATCCGTTTTTATAATGCGTAGAGTAAGAAGAGGAATTTATGATAACAGTAAAATTAAACCGTCCGGAATTCGAGTATGATATCCATTCACTCGTAAAGGCATTTTACCCATCCGAGGATGTCTATGTTTCTGCGGCGGATAAGAAGCAGTCAGAGCAGATCGATTATCATATGGATGTCTGCTATGACGATACACAGATCCGGTTTACCTTTTTTCAGGTCATGGAAGATGGAGAAGAAAAGCAGGTGGCAAAGGCGGCTGCCGATGTCAGGTATGAAGACCGGAAGGAGACAAAGAATGCATTAAAGCGTTCGTTGTATCAGATGCTGTCTGACTATACAAACCAGAAGCTGCCATGGGGCAACCTGACCGGTATCCGTCCGACGAAGATTCCGATGAATCTGTTAGAAGAAGGAAAAAGTGATGAGGAGATCGCACAGTATATGCGTGATACCTATTACTGCTCAGAGGAAAAGATAAAGCTTAGTACCGAGATCGCAAAAAGAGAGCTTGCACTTTTGCATAAGTTAGATTATGAGAACGGATACAGTCTTTATATCGGGATTCCGTTCTGCCCAAGCACCTGTCTGTACTGTTCCTTTACCTCTTATCCGTTAGGGGTATGGAAGAACCGCATGGACGATTATCTGACAGCCTTAGAAAAAGAGATCGATTTTACAGCCGTAAAGTTTGCGCATAAGAAGTTAAATACGATTTATATCGGTGGTGGTACGCCGACAACGTTAACGGCAGAGCAGCTTGACCGTCTGATCCGTAAGATCAAGTGCAGCTTTGATCTGTCACATCTGGTGGAATTTACCGTTGAAGCGGGAAGACCGGACAGTATTACCGAAGAGAAGCTTAAGGTACTTAGATTCCATGGAATCAGCCGTATCTCGATCAATCCGCAGACAATGAAGCAGGCAACGTTAGATCTGATCGGACGGCATCATACCGTAGAGCAGACGATCGAGAGCTTTCAGCTTGCAAGAAGCCTTGGCTTTGATAATATCAACATGGATCTGATCGTCGGACTTCCGCAGGAGACGATCGAGGATGTAAGAGATACGATGGAACAGCTTAGGGTATTAGATCCGGACAGCATTACCGTACATTCGTTAGCGATCAAGCGTGCGGCAAGGCTTCGGATGTTTCAGGATGATTATAAGGATTACAAGATCGTCAATACGAAGGATCACATTGATCTTACCGCGCGGGTTGCAGGTGAGATGGGACTTGAACCATATTATCTGTACCGTCAGAAGAATATGGCAGGCAATTTTGAGAACGTCGGCTATGCGAAGCTGGGCAAGGCAGGAATATATAATGTCTTGATTATGGAGGAGAAACAGACTATAATGGCACTTGGTGCCGGTGCGACAACGAAGTTTGTATTTGAAAATGCAACCCGGATGGAGCGCACGGAAAATGTAAAGGACATTCATAATTATCTGGATCGAACAGATGAGATGATAGACAGAAAGATGAAAAAGATGGAGGAAATTTCATGGCATTAGTAAAGAAGCCTGTAACAGGTATGAAGGATATTCTTCCGGAGGAGATGCAGGTCAGAGATTACGTGCAGAACGTGATCAAAGAGACGTATCGCAGCTTCGGATTCACCCCGATCGAGACACCTTGTATGGAGAACATTGCGAATCTGAGCAATAAGCAGGGTGGAGAGAACGAAAAACTGATCTTCAAGGTGTTAAAAAGAGGAGAGAAGCTGAAGTTAGCAGAGGCAGAATGTGAGGCAGACTTAGTCGATAACGGACTCCGTTATGATCTGACCGTTCCGCTTGCAAGATTCTATTCGAACAATGCGAATAATCTTCCATCCCCGTTTAAGGCACTTCAGATGGGTAATGTATGGAGAGCTGACAGACCACAGCGTGGACGTTACAGACAGTTCATGCAGTGTGATATTGATATTTTAGGCGAGCCGAGCAACTTAGCAGAGATTGAGCTGATCCTTGCAACCACGACCACACTTGGCAAGCTTGGTTTCCACGACTTTGAGATCCGCATCAATGAGCGCAGGATCTTAAAGGCAATGGCAGCATACAGCGGATTTTCCGAGGAAGACTTTGATACCGTCTGCATTATCTTAGATAAGATGGATAAGATCGGTATGGATGGTGTAGCGGAAGAGTTAGAGAAGTCCGGTTTTGCCCGCGCATCCATTGACAAGTATTTAGGACTGTTTGATCTTGCAAACGGAGCAGACAACCAGATCGAAGCACTTTGTGATACCTTATGTCTTGCAGGCTGCTTAGATCAGGATGTAAAGCAGAACCTGCTTGAGATCGTAAACAGCGTGGAAGCGACCAAGGCAGCAGATTTTAAGATGGTCTTTGATCCGACTCTGGTAAGAGGAATGGGTTACTATACCGGTACGATCTTTGAGATCGCAATGCCGGAATTCGGCGGAAGCTGCGGTGGCGGCGGACGTTACGATAAGATGATCGGCAAGTTTACCGGAAATGATGTTCCGGCGTGTGGATTTTCCATTGGATTTGAGCGTATCATCCTCTTACTGATGGAGAGCAACTTCAAGATCCCGGAGCAGCCGAAAAAGACCGCTTATCTGATCGAGAAAAACTATCCGGCAGACAAGCTCTGTGAGGTCATTGCAAAGGCGCAGAAGGAACGTGCAGCAGGAAAACAGATCTTAGTTGCAAGAATGAATAAGAACAAGAAGTTCCAGAAGGAAAAGCTTACCGCAGAAGGATATGAAGAATTCGAAGAGTTCTTCAACCGTTAAGAGGTACGTTCGACCGCAGCTGCGGTTAGATTTATAGATTATGAAATGAACAGGAAGGAATAAGAACATGTTTCAGTCAAGAACACATACCTGTAATGAATTACGCAGTACAGACATCGGCAAGGATGTAGTGCTCGTCGGTTATTACGAGAACATGAGAAAAGTCAGCAAGAATCTTGGATTCTTGATCTTAAGAGACTTTTATGGAACAACACAGATTGTCATTGAGACAGAAGAGATGATGCAGTCCCTCGATGGCATCAACAATGAGTCGACTCTTTGTGTAGAAGGTTCGGTCAGAGAACGTTCCAGTAAAAATGCAAACTTAGCAACCGGAGATATCGAAGTTGTACCAACTAAGATCACCGTACTTGGAAAGTGCCGTTACAATGCACTTCCGTTTGAGATCAACCAGTCAAGAGAAGCAGATGAGAATGCAAGATTAAAATACCGTTATCTCGATCTGCGTAATCCGGCAGTCAAGGATAAGATCGTATTAAGAAGCAAGATCGTTGCAGAGTTAAGACAGCGTATGAATGAGATGGATTTCTTAGAGATCACAACTCCGATCCTTACCTGTTCTTCTCCTGAGGGAGCAAGAGATTATCTGGTACCATCCAGAAACCATCCGGGCAAGTTTTATGCACTGCCACAGGCTCCACAGCAGTTTAAGCAGATCTTAATGGCATCCGGTTTTGACCGTTACTTCCAGATTGCACCATGTTTCCGTGATGAGGATGCAAGAGCAGACCGTTCTCCGGGAGAGTTCTATCAGCTTGATATGGAGATGGCATTTGCAACACAGGAAGATGTCTTTACCGTTATTGAGAAGGTATTACCACCGGTATTTGAAAAATATGGTGTCTATCAGACGGCATCTACGACACCGTTTAAGAGAATCCCATACTTAGAGTCTATGGAGAAATACGGTACCGATAAGCCGGATCTTCGTATCGACCTTCTGGTATCTGATGCAACCGATGTGTTAGCAGATTGTGGATTTGGCCCGTTTGCAGGTCAGGTGGTAAAAGCAATCGTTGTTGATGAGTTTGCAGCATCCCGTAAGGTGATCGACAAGATCTGTGCAGAAGTAGAGGTACAGAGTGCAAATAAGGCATACTGGTTCAAAGTAGATGAAAATGGCGAGTTTGTTGGAGGTATCTCCAAGTTCTTAGCAGAAAAGAAGGATGAAGTAAAGGCAGCCTTAGGCTTAAAGCCGGGTGATTTTGTCGGACTGACCGCAGGAAGTAAGTTAGCAGCGCAGAAGACCGCAGGTGTACTCCGTAAGCTCTTAGGTGCAGCAAGTGAGAAGCATATGCGTACGGACTGCTACGAATTCTGCTGGATCGTAGACTTCCCGATGTACGAGATCGGAGAAGAGTCCGGTGAACTGGAATTCTGCCACAACCCATTCTCCATGCCACAGGGCGGCATGAAGGCATTAGAGGAGCAGGAGCCATTAGATATTTTGGCATATCAGTATGACCTTGTATGTAATGGTGTAGAGCTTTCTTCCGGTGCTGTCCGTAACCATGATCCGGAGATCATGATCAAGGCATTTGAACTGGTCGGACTTGGCGAGGATGATGTGAAGGCGAAGTTCCCTGCAATGTACAATGCATTCTGCTACGGAGCACCGCCACATGCAGGTATTGCACCGGGTGTTGACCGTATGATCATGCTGATCTGCGGAGAAGAGAGCATCCGTGAGATCATTCCGTTCCCGATGAACAAGAACGCAATGGATGTTATGATGGGAGCACCGGCAACGGTTGAACCGAAGCAGTTAGAGGATGTTCACATCCAGATTAAGATGCCGAAGGAAGATTAATCCCGAAGATTAATATCAATATAAGCAAAAGGACATATCCGCAGCATATCTGTCTAGGATATGTCCTTTTGCTATTGTGGACGTTTCCTGTTCTGACACGGAAATGATGATGATAGATTTTGTTGAAAATCTGTAAAAATATGTGGAAGAAGGAGCCGATAATTGATAAAATATAGATAATAAGGGAGGGTTGTACGAATGAAGAAACGAAAAATCAGCATACGTTTAAAAATATCATTTGGCATGATTCTTGGGGCACTGATTGCAGGGGGCTTTGTTGGTGTATTCAGTCTGAATCGTACAAATCAGTTTCTGTTACAAAAAAGCAGACAGCAGACCATGGATGTTGCTAAGATAGCAGCGGAAAATATCGATGGAGATCTGCTAGAGACACTCGATACCGGGGATGAAGATTCAGAGGCTTATCAGAAAATATTAAGCCAGCTACAGACTTTTTTGAATGGGAGTGATGTGGAATATATATATACCATGCGAAAAAAGGATGGCGAGGTTCAGTTTGTCGTGGATGCAGATACCGAGGACGGGGCTGCGATCGGAGAAACATATGAGACTTATGATAAGATCGATGAGGCACTTGCAGGAGAGATCACCGTTGATGATGAAGTCACGAGTGATGAATGGGGCAGCTTTTATAGTGGGTTTGCACCTATCCATGACAGTGCCGGAGAAGTTGCAGGTATTGTCGGAGTTGACTGTTCCGTATCAACGATCCGGGCTCAGATGAGCAGTATGGGAAGAACCCTTCTGCTGATCGAACTGCTCAGTGTTGCAATCAGTATTTTACTTGCAATTTTACTTAGCAGGCTCTTATCAAAAAATATCAGCCAGATTAATTTAAAAATCCAGGAGCTTGCCAGCCAGAATGGAAATCTGACGAAAAAGCTTACGGTTCAGTCAAAGGATGAAGTTGGTGAGATCGCAGGAAGTCTGAATCAGTTTATTGGGAATCTGCATGGAATGATGACACAGGTCAGTACCAGCGAAAAACAGATCCTTGAGGTTGCAACCCTGATTCAGCAGAATATGTCGCAGGCGACCGGTGAAATTGCTGATATTACAAAGAGCATGGAAGATATGGCAAATACCATGAATAATACCAATGAATCGGTTGTTTCAATCTATCAGCTCACGGATGAGAGTAAAAGTCTTTCCGAAGATATTTTACATGTGACAAAGGAGCAGTCTGCATATGCCAGGGAAGTAAGCCAGAGAGCAGATCAGCTTCGCGGACAGGCACAGATGCAGCAGAATCGTATGAAACAGCAGATGGAGCAGATCGGTGCGATGCTTCGCGAGAAGATTGAGGAGTCGAAAAAGGTTGAAAAGATCGGAGAGCTGACAAGTGAGATTATCAATATTTCCTCCCAGACCAATCTGTTATCCCTGAATGCAAGTATTGAAGCGGCACGGGCAGGAGAGATGGGAAAGGGATTTGCTGTTGTCGCTTCTGAGATTGGAAAGCTTGCAGAAGAGTCTGCATCTACTGCAAGCCAGATCAGTGACATTAACCAGCTTGTGATCGGACTGGTGCAGGAACTCTCGAAAGCTTCTTTTGAACTTTTTGATATTGTAAATGTACAGGTTATGCCGGATTATGATACACTGGTCAATACAGGAGAACAGTATCACTTAGATGCAAGCCAGTTTCAGGAACAGATGCTTGCAATTTCCGATGATATGGAAAAGCTTCAGAATAGTATGCAGCAGATGCAGAAAAATATTGAACAGATCAAGGAAGTATTTGAAGAGGAGACAGCAGGGTTTGAAGAAGTCACGGTAGGCACCGGTGAGATCAATAAGACGATCCAGAGCATCGGGGAGTCTTTAAAGACCAATGAGGAAATCGTAGGAGAACTGGATTCGATTTTAAAACAGTTCCAGTTATAAGTGTATAAAGGATAGTGACAAAAATGTGAACCGGATATAATATCTGATTCACATTTTTGTTGTATAGGAAATTTCTTATATAGTGAAAGCAAGCGCATACTTTATTTCAATAGATAATTACAAAAAATGATGCATTCAATTTAAACTTCCTCTTGGGAAGAAAAGGATGTGTAGATCCGCTTGCGGAAAGTACCTTTTACGAAGTAATCCTTCGCTTCGGTGTCCGGATGCTCGATCAGATAGAGAATCTGCTGGACAGCAAGATCTACTAACTGGTTGATTGGCTGTGCGACCATATCAATGCTCTTTTGTAAGGAAGTATTGTGTCCGTTATTTGCAAAGCCCGCAAGTGCCATGAATCCGGGATTCTGTTTATTATATACAACAAGATAGTCTAAAAAACGTTCGGTCAGTGTCTGGGAGGCAGTAAAGATGGCGGTACAGCCGGCTTCCTTCAATTCCTCGACAACAGCCGGCACGTCATTTAAGCTCTTTTCGAAGAAGCGCACCCATTCCTCATGGTATCCTGCCGGGGAGTTCTCCATTGCAGTCTGATAAGCATGCAGGATCTCTTTTGTAGTGGAAAAATCCGGATTCCTGCAGATACATGCAATGTTTTCATTTCCGTCATTGATCAGGGCGAAGATTGCCTGAAATACAGCAGCATAATCATTCTCGATCACGGATGTATATGGGCAGCCCATTGGCTTTCGGTTCAGAAAGAGGATCGGAAGATCCGCCGGAACAGCATCCGCAATCATATCATAATACTCTGCATCAGAAATGATCATAATGCCATCGGTTGTCTGTGCCATATAGCGCAGATATTCTTTTTCCTTTTCGATATGGTGATTGGTGAGTGCAATGGTCAGCCGGTAATCACGGGCTGAGAGTTCACGTTCAAAGGCTTCCATCAGTGTGTGACCGAAGTAATTCGAAGCATTTGGAAGAATAAAGCCGATTGTTTTAGTTGGACGTTCTAACATAGTAATCTCCATTCCTGTGCATGTGCTGCACATATCAACTTCCGAAATCGTAATAATCATTCGCAATCCGGGCTGTCGTGCTGGTTGTTCATGTTTGTTTTACTAACAAGATAATGAGCAGTGCATCTCGAAAATCAGAGATTTTCTCGATGTACGTGCATTCGCACTATCAAAATCGTATCAGACAAAATATGCCCTGCAAGCAGGCAATTTTGTCCGCTCCGCTTTTGGCACTGCTCATTGCTTACGCTCATTATACCACATCTTTCTTAAAAATTGGTAAATTTTTATAAAAAAGTATAAATTGTATTTACAAATTTGGACAAAACAGATATGATTAGAACTATCTTTTTTATCGTTTTTTCAAAGCAGAGTTTCTTCTGCATTATCCCAGACACAACATAAAAATGGAGAATTGAATATGAAGGAAATTTTTGAGCAGTATGGCGGAGCAATTATTACGGTTATTGCGATCGTGGCACTTGCAGCACTTATTACACTTGTGATCGGAAGTGATGACAAGAGTCCGGTGTATCAGGCATTTAATACCCTGTTAAATAATCTTGGCAGTCATGTGACGGTAGAGTAGGAGGCAGGAATGGAGTATGGCGAAATTGGAATCCGGATGGAGCCGGAATATTTTGGACCATTCTGGAAGTATGTGAAGGATCCGGCGGTTACTGACATTGATTATAACGGAAGAATGTTATGGATCACGGATGTGACAAATATGCGTTATCCGGTGGAAAATCATGGAATCACGGAAAAATTCGTAGAACAGTTTTCACACCGGATCGCAAACGAGGTCAGCAAACCATTTAACCGGAAAAGCAGTCTGCTTGAGGCTGAAACGGATACCCTGCGCATCAGCATCGTGCATGAAGCAGTTGCGGTATCAGGGCGCAGCATCTGTATCCGCAAGTCACTGCCGAAGGTACGGATGAGTATTGAATCAATCTTACAGGAGGACTTTTGTCCACCGCAGATGTTAGCACTTCTGGTGAACTGCGTTTATGCAAAAATGAACATGGTTTTTTGCGGAGAGCCGGGCGTAGGAAAAACAGAGTGTGCCAAATTTTTCTCCCAGTTTATTCCAAAGCACGAGCGTGTGATCACGATTGAGGATAATCCGGAATGGCACTATAGCAAGATCAATCCGGGAAAGGACAGTGTGGAACTTCGGATCCGCGGGGACTTTGATTATACGGCAGCGATTAAGACAAGTCTGCGGCAGAACCCATCCTGGCTGATGTTATCCGAGGCGCGGTCGGTAGAGGTGAAGTCACTTTTGGAGTGCTGGTCAACCGGAATCCGTGGCTTTACAACCCTGCATACGGATGATGTCCGGAAAATACCGGACCGGATTTTAAATATGATGGAGAGCAGATACGATGCGAACCGGTTGGAAAATGATGTGTACAGCTATGTGGATGTTGGTTTACTGCTGCGCCGCAAGCAGCGGGAAGATGGAAATATCTACCGTTATCTGGATCAGGTCTGCTTCTTTACCAGAGAACAGGGAGAAAATCATGTCTATCTGATCTTAAAGGATGGAGAATTACAGACTGAGCAGATTCCACAGCAGGTGTCAGAAGTGATGAAAAGGTATGGAATCCTGCATCCATGGATCAGTCCGGTATTAGGCAGATACCTGCATGCAGGGGACAGATCGCGGGAAAGGAGTGTGAGCGTATGATTTTTGCCATTGCAGCCGCATTGGTGCTTCTTTCCGGCAGATTGTATCGTCTGAATGCCGGTTATACGATAGTTCTGTTTGTCATGGTGCTGCTTTTCTTACCGGTCTGGTTAAAAAATAACAGAAAAGCAGGAGTGGGAAAAGCACGGCTTCTTGATGCAGAAATCTATATGGAACAGCTTTTGTATGCATTTTCGAGGCAGGGGCAGCTATCTGCTTCTCTAAAGGAAGTATTGCAGCTTTTCCCGGAGGGGGACATGCATCAGGTATTAGAGCAGGCAGTCCATACCGTGCTGCATGATTACGAAAAAGAAGATGCGCTAAAATGTGGCTTACAGCAGATCGAAGACAGTTATCCGAATGACAGGCTGCGGATGATCCATCGCTTTTTGTATCAGGCGGAAATTCATGGCGGGGAGTACGATGGTGTACTTCTCTTACTGTTGAAGGATCTAAATCACTGGAAAATGCGTATGGATGCGTACCGGAAGGAATGTGCCAAGGTAAAAAGAAATGTATGTACAGCCATTGGGATCGCTTGGATTATCTGTATGGTGGCAGGCTATCTGCTGCCGGAGAGACTCGATATGGAGCAGAGTGGGATACGGATGATGTCGACGGTGCTTTTTGCAGGTTTTCTGATGCTGATCTATACCAGAACGGATCAGCGGCTGGCGGTGGACTGGCTGCGTCACGGATATAAGAAGCCGGATCAGAAGCTGGAAAAGAAGTATCAGGATTATGTGGATGATACCGGGAAAAAAATTCCGGTGACAAGCCTGGTTCTTTCTGGAGTTCCGCTTTTTGGCAGTGTCGTTGCAGTATGTGTAAAGGCATGGACAGGTGTTGTACTATGCGGCATGTTGTTTTTCTTTTTCTTAAACCAGCATAAGATCGGGCGCAGACTGGCGGGCAGGCGGATCAAACGGGAGATTGAAATCGCATTTCCGCAGTGGCTGATGGAACTGTCATTGCTGTTACAGACAAACAATGTGCAGGTAGCGATTGCGGAAACAATGCCGCATGCACCATACGTGCTCCGGCCTGCACTTGGGGAATTCTGGCAGCAGATTACCGCACAGCCGGAATCTGTACAGCCATATCTTGACTTTTTAAAAGCGTTTTCACTGCCACAGGTACAGGCTGCGATGAAGATGCTCTATGCTGTTTCCACAGGAAATGGCGGAAATGAATTACAGCAGATGGAAGAACTGATCGTCAGGAACCAGCAGTTGATGCGCCGGTCTGAGGAATTATACGATGAAGATGCAATGGCAGGAATGTATCTGTTATTCTTATCGCCGGCAGTTGCAGGCGCAGGAAAACTGCTTTGTGATATGACCTTGTTTCTATTTACGTTTTTTACACAGGTATCAGTATAGGGGGAAGAAATGAGTCAGATTGTAAAAGTGTTTACCGGGATTTTGTTCCTGATGCTGCTTACCATGTTAGGAAGCGGGATCATCGGGGCACAGTTAGAAAGCAGTAATGCGAGAGCGTACAGACAGTCTGTTGCGGCTGAAATCGAAAACAGTAATTTTTGCAAGGAAGTGATGATGACATGTATCAGTCAGGCAGCGCGTGATGGATATGAACTTACGCTTTATGTATATCAGAAGGGAGAAGAGTGTATACAGATGACAGAGGAAGATGAGGCACAGATTGAGGTGGCAGATATTGAAATGGTGGAAGTATTGCTAAACTACGATTACAGTATTCCATTTTTAAATTATAAGACCAGACATTGTATCAGGGGGTACGCGATATGAGAAAAGCATTCGAGGAATATGGGGAGGGGATTGTTTTTCTGATCTATGGCGGTTTTGTCATACGCATACTGTGGCAGCTTATGCAGATCATGTGTGGATATTAGGGGAAAACAGAGTGATTCGAAAGGAGTAGTCTATGGAACATTTTATGGAAGAATATGGAGGTATCTTACTGGCAGTGGCGGGAGCGATGGCAGTTTTTGGAATGGTTGCTGCATCTCTTGCGGAACATGGTAATCTCTATCAGTATGTGATGGAATGGTGCAGCCGGGCAATCGTGTAAAAGGAGAGGTTATGAAATTGATCATACAGGAATATGGGCTGACCTTACTGGCAGTTCTGGTGTCGGGTGCATTGATTTTCCTATGTCTGCACGGAAGTGCGGGAGATTCCGAAGCGACGGAAAGCAAGGGAATCCTGTCAGAGGCACTTTATCACAGAAATGCACAGGCGGGGAAAAGTTATGAGCAGCAGGAGGATCGGAGGGTATGCAGCTGTCTGATGGCGCAGGATGCACCGCTGATCGTATGTCATACCTATGGGATCAAAAGAGGGCAGAGTATCGACTGGAATCGTATTTTTGATGCAAGGGACAGTCAGGGGAGGATGGTTCCGATCAGGGTTCTGTCGGTAGATGGGAGGAAGATAGGGGATGATTTTTCTTTTGAAAAAATCGGAAAGTATCAGGTGGTGGTAGAGGCAGTGGATACATACGGAAAACGCAGCAGACAGCGGTTTCAACTGCCGGTTCTGCCACAGACTGGCATGCAGGAAGGAGAAGAGTTGTGAAGCAGATGATATATGGGCTGGTGTCATTTGGAATGTTAACCCTGCTTTTAGGGGTAATCTTAACGATCCAGGGGAGAGCAATCCGTACCGATGAAGTGACACTTGGGCTGGAAGAGGCAATGAACAGCAGTATGCAGCAGCTTTGCAGGGATGGGCATTATACAATTCAGAACAGGGAGGAATTTGTTGCAGATTTTCTGGAATTGTTATTGTTACAGATGAATAGTAACTCGGATGTAACCGTCCGTATCCTGCGGGCGGATGAGAAAAGGGGACTGTTATCCGTCGAGGTCGTTGAAACCTATCTGCACCCGAATGGGGAAACGGGCAGTGTCAGTGCACAAAGAACGATACTGTTAGAA
>CACZPJ010000057.1 GCA_902782995.1 uncultured Lachnospiraceae bacterium
TTAGAGGAACTGCATCTGAATATTCCGGTGTGCGGAATGGTAAAGGATGATAATCACAGGACAAGAGGGTTATACTATCATAATGTAGAGATCCCGATCGATACGAGAAGTGAGGGCTTTAAGCTGATCACAAGGATACAGGATGAAGCGCACCGCTTTGCGATCGAGTTCCACCGTTCACTCAGAAGCAGGAGCCAGGTACATTCGGTGCTCGATGACATCAACGGAATCGGACCTGCCAGAAGAAAGGCACTGATGCGGAAGTTCCAGTCACTTGAAGCTATCCGGAATGCATCGGTAGAGGAGCTTGCAGATACGGATGCGATGAACGAACAGGCGGCGGCTGAGGTATACAAATTTTTCCATGCGAATGTTGAAGAGCATTCCTAAATATGCTAAACTTAAAACAGAATGCATGTTGCATACTTAGCAGGCTGAGAGAAAGGCATGGCGGCAGGAAAATGTGTCAAAGCGCACGGGACACGATCCGCTATGTACAAGAGTGTGCGCAGAAATGAGGGCTTTTTATGGAAGGTGTAAGTGTAGCGAAGATAGCGAAGAAGTTACAGTTAAGTTTGTATACAGAGGGAATGGACATCAAGAAGCGTCGGATCCGTCTTTCCGACGTTAACCGTCCGGCGTTACAGTTGAGCGGATATTTTGAGCATTTCGAGCAGTCGAGAGTACAGATCATCGGTACGGTTGAGTACACATACTTAGAGCATCTCGAAGAAGACCGGAAGATCGATATCTATACACAGTTTTTAGACTATGATATTCCATGTGTCATCTTCTGCCGTGACCTGAAGCCGGATGACATCTTTATCCGGATCGCGAAGGAGAAGAATGTACCGGTACTTGGAACGGGACGGAGCACATCGGAATTCATGGCAGAGCTGATCTATGTCTTAAGTGAAGAGCTTGCACCGTGTATCACGATCCATGGTGTGTTGGTTGATGTCTATGGCGAAGGACTTCTGATCATGGGTGAGAGCGGAATCGGTAAGAGTGAGGCAGCACTGGAGCTGATTAAGCGTGGACACCGTCTGGTTACCGATGATGTGGTAGAGATCCGTAAGATCAATGAGCATACACTGGTCGGAACTTCACCAGATATTACCAGATATTTCATCGAGCTTCGTGGTATTGGAATCATAGATGTGAAGACACTGTTTGGTGTAGAGAGTGTCAAAGAGAAGCAGACGATCGATCTGGTCATCAAGTTAGAGGACTGGAAGAAAGAGAACGAGTACGACAGACTCGGACTTGAGGAAGAATATACCGAGTTCCTTGGCAACAAGGTCGTATGTCATTCCCTTCCGATCCGCCCGGGACGTAACTTAGCAGTCATCTGTGAGGCGGCAGCCGTTAACCACAGACAGAAGAAGATGGGTTACAATGCGGCACAGGAGTTATACCGTCGTGTACAGGCGAACCTGAACAAGAAGGATGACGAGGACGCAGAGTAAGCTGTTTATAAATTTTAAAATGGCAAAATAGAAATAAAATGAGGTTGGAAAAATGGAAAGAGATCTGGCATGGGAAAAGTACACAGAAGATGAGAAAAAGTCCGTATTTGATTTTGCAGAAGACTACCGGAAGTTTATTTCGGACTGTAAGACAGAGCGTGAATGCGTAGAACATTTTACGAAGCTTGCCAAGGATGCCGGCTTTACAGACATGAAGGAAGTCATTGGAAGCGGCAGAAAGCTTCAGGCTGGTGATAAGGTTTTTGCAGTAAACAGAGGCAAGGCAATGGCTCTTTATGTGATTGGGGAAGAACCGATGGAAACCGGTATGAATATCTTAGGAGCACATATTGATTCCCCTCGTCTTGATCTCAAGCAGAATCCGATGTATGAGGACACCGGACTTGCAATGTTAGATACCCATTATTATGGTGGCGTAAAGAAGTACCAGTGGGTAACACTTCCGCTGGCACTGCATGGTGTGATCGCAAAAAAGGATGGTACCCTTGTGAAGGTGAATATCGGTGATAAGCCGGAAGATCCGGTCTTTGGTGTCAGTGATCTTCTGATCCATCTTGCAGCGGATCAGTTAGAGAAAAAGGGCAATAAGGTCATCGAAGGAGAGAACCTCGATGTGCTGATCGGAAGCATCCCGGCAGAGAAAAAGGATGGGGAAGATGTCAAGGAACGTGTAAAGGCGAATATCTTAGAGATCCTTGCAAAGCAGTATCAGATCGAAGAAGAAGATTTCCTTTCCGCAGAGATTGAAGTGGTTCCGGCAGGAATGGCAAGAGATTACGGTTTTGACCGCAGCATGATCATGGGATATGGACATGATGACCGTGTCTGTGCTTACCCATCCTTTGAAGCGATCCTTAAGACAGACCGTCCGCGTCAGACCAGTGTCTGCCTGTTGGTGGATAAGGAAGAGATCGGAAGTGTCGGTGCAACCGGAATGCATTCCCGTTTCTTTGAAAATATGACGGCAGAGGTCATGGAAGCGGCAGGACAGTACAGTGAACTTGCACTGCGCCGTGCACTTGGCAATTCGAAGGTATTATCCTCCGATGTCAGTGCAGCCTTTGATCCGAACTATCCGGCAGTGATGGAGAAGAAGAATGCCGCATACTTTGGAAAAGGAATGGTATTTAATAAGTACACCGGATCGAGAGGAAAGTCCGGTTCAAACGATGCCAATGCAGAATACGTTGGCAGACTCCGCGACATTATGGATAAGAACCATGTATTTTTCCAGACCTCAGAGCTTGGAAAGGTGGATCAGGGCGGCGGCGGAACCATCGCTTATATCCTTGCAAATTATGGCATGGAAGTGATCGACAGCGGTGTCGCAGTTTTAAATATGCACGCACCATGGGAGATCATCAGTAAGGCAGATATCTACGAAGCATATAAGGGGTATCTTGCATTCTTAAAGGAAGCATAAATTATAGAAGAATAGAGGAAGATTCGTGACAGCATATAATATCGATACATTGAAGAAACTTGTAAGACCGGAACAGATTTTTGAAAATGAACCAATGCGGGATCATATTACCTTTCGTGTCGGCGGACCGGCAGATCTGCTGATCCAGCCGGAGGTAGCACAGGTGGCAGATGTGATCGCCTGTTGCAAGAAGGAAGGAATTCCATATACGGTCATTGGAAACGGAAGTAATCTGCTTGTTTCCGACAAGGGTATCCGTGGTGTTGTGATCGAATTATCCAGACCTGCCGCCGGGATCCGTATCGATGGATGCAGGATCTATGCCGAAGCAGGAGCAATGCTTGCAAAGACAGCATCCCTTGCGGCAGGGGAAGACTTAACCGGAATGGAATTCGCGTCCGGGATTCCGGGATCTGTCGGAGGCGCGGTTGTGATGAATGCAGGCGCATATGGCGGAGAGATGGCACAGATCATAGAGTCTGTGGACATCTTAGACGAAGAAGGAAACAGACGGACGCTGTCGGTAGAAGAGATGGATTTCTCGTACCGGCATAGCTGTATCATGGAGCATCCGTATATTGTATTATCTGCTGTTATGCAGCTAGAAAAGGGCGATGCAGAGCAGATCCGGTCACGGATGCAGGAGTTAGCTGTGCAGCGTAAGGAGAAGCAGCCGTTAGAGTATCCGAGCGCAGGAAGTACCTTTAAGCGTCCGGAAGGATATTTTGCAGGAAAGCTGATCATGGATGCCGGCTTACGCGGTTATTCCGTCGGAGGCGCACAGGTCTCAGAGAAGCATTGCGGCTTTGTCGTAAACAAGGGCGGTGCAACACAGGCAGACATCTCAGCATTGATGCAGCATGTACAGGATGAAGTGAAAAAGCAGTTTGGAGTAACCTTAGAACCGGAAGTAAGAAAGCTGGGTGATTTTGAATGAAGTTTGTAATTTTAACAGGAATGTCAGGTGCCGGAAAGAGTACCGCATTAAAGATGATGGAAGATATTGGCTTTTACTGTGTGGACAATCTCCCGATCCCGCTGATCGAGAAGTTTGTGGAACTCTCCGAATCTTCGAATGCAGAATTGCAGAAGGTTGCGGTCGGAATTGATATCCGTAACGGTAAGGCACTCGATGAACTTCATGATATTTTAGACCGGCTTGAAGCAGCAGGAAAGCCATGTGAGATCCTGTTTCTGGATGCGGAAGATTCTGTTTTGGTGAAGCGTTATAAGGAGACACGCAGGAATCATCCGTTAGCCGGTGGAGAACGTGTGGAACAGGGCATTGAGCAGGAACGGGAAAAGCTTGCCTTCCTGAAAAAACGCGCCAATTATATCTTAGATACCAGCCAGCTTTTAACGAGGGAGTTAAAGGCAGAGATCAGCAAGATCTTTGTAGAGAACCAGGATTTTAAGAACCTGTTTATCACGATCCTCTCCTTTGGCTTTAAGTATGGCATCCCGGCAGATTCCGATCTGGTTTTTGATGTCCGTTTTTTACCGAACCCATATTATGTAGAGGGACTGCGGTTTAAAAACGGCAATGACAAGGAAATACAGGATTATGTGTTACAGTTTGAAGAGGCACATGAATTTTTGGATAAATTAGAAGATATGATCAGCTTCTTGATTCCGAACTACATCGTAGAAGGAAAAAACCAGCTTGTGATCAGTATCGGATGCACCGGTGGAAAGCACCGGTCGGTAACGCTTGCAAATGAATTGTACAAGCGTTTAAGCAGCAGGAAGGAATTTGGTTTAAAGATCGAGCATCGTGATATTGAGAAGGATGCAAAGCGTAAGTAGGAGAAGAACATGTCATTTTCTGGAGATGTGAAAGAAGAGCTGGCAAGACAGGTCAGCAGCAGCAGACACTGCCAGTTAGCAGAGCTTGCCGCATTTATCCATTTTGCGGGAAAGATCTCCGTTATGCCGGATGGAGCAAGGTTAGAGATCTTCTCAGAGCATGTATCGATCGTGAAAAAATGTTACACCCTGTTAAAGGATGCCTTTGGTATTACCGCAAGCATTGATACGCATACAGGCAGCCGGGTCATCTTAGGGAAGAAGGAAGATGTACTGCGGGTCTTACAGGCAGTGAAGCTGCTTAATGTGGAGGGCATCCCATCCGGTGCGTCGGATGTGACCGATGGGCTTCTGGTTCAGAAGATCTGCTGTAAGCGGGCTTTTATCCGGGGTGCATTTTTAATGTCCGGTTCAATGAGCGATCCGAAGAAGTCCTATCATTTTGAGATCGTATGCGATACAAGAAATCAGGCAGAACAGTTACGTGGGATCATGGGAGAATTTGTTTCGGATGCAAAGGTAGTGCAGCGTAAAAAATATTATATTGTCTATATCAAGGAGGGCGCACAGATCGTTGACATTTTAAATGTCATGGGTGCACATACCGCCTTAATGGATCTGGAGAATGTGCGTATCCTTAAGGATATGCGCAATGATGTCAACCGGAAGGTGAACTGTGAGACGGCGAATATTAATAAGACCGTGAATGCCGCAGTCAAGCAGATGGAAGACATCCGTTACATACAAAAACAGCAGGGGTTAGGCTCTCTGCCGGAGAATTTGTATGAGATGGCGCAGCTTCGCTTAGAACATCCGGATGCGCCGTTAAAAGAGCTTGGAGGATATTTAGACCCACCGGTAGGAAAGTCCGGTGTGAATCACAGATTACGAAAAATCAGTGCAATAGCAGAAGATCTACGCAGATCAAAGGAGGAGACAAATGACGAAACGTGAGATTCAGGTTCGTGTTCCGGGAGGAATGGAAGCAAGTCCGGTGGCACTTTTGGTGCAGACGGCAAACCGGTTTAACAGCAGCATCTATCTGGAAACAGGAACGACAAAGGTAAATGCCAAAAGCATTATGGGAATGATGTCTGTTGTATTGAATTATGAGGATAAGATCCTGATTACAGCAGATGGAGCAGATGAGAAGGAAGCCTTAGATGCAATGGAGCAGTTTCTGACACATCTTGCATAAAGACAGGGGAAAGGAACAGGAAGTTTGAAAAAGAAATTACTATTTATATTTAATCCGCATTCCGGCAAGGGGCAGATTAAGAATAAGCTGATGGAAATCATAGATATTATGGTAAAGGCAGATTATGAGGTGACCGTATATCCGACACAGGCGCAGGGGGATGGACAGCGCAAAGTGGAGCAGGAAGCGGAAAACTATGATCTGCTTGTATGTTGTGGTGGTGACGGTACCTTAGACGAAGCGGTCAGTGGTCTGATGAAGTGTGGGGCAAAGGTTACGCTCGGTTACATTCCGGCAGGAAGCACGAATGACTTCGCATCTTCCTTAAAGATCCCAAAGCATATGACAAAGGCTGCCGAGGTTGCCGTTCATGGAAGAAAGTTCCCGTGTGACGTGGGATATTTTAATGGGGATTCGTTTATTTATGTGGCGGCATTTGGACTGTTTACCGCTGTATCCTATCAGACGAACCAGGAACTGAAAAATATCTTAGGCCATGCGGCATACATACTCGAAGGCGCAAAAAGCCTGAAGGATATCCGCGCATACCGCATGCGTGTGGAGTATGAGGATCAGGTATTAGAGGATGAATTTATCTATGGAATGATCACGAATTCCTGCTCGGTAGGCGGCTTTAAGAATATCGCAGGCAAAAATGTACTCTTAGATGACGGACTTTTCGAGGTCACCCTGATCAAGATGCCGAAGAATCCGCTGGAATTAAACGAGATCATACGATGCCTGACAAGCCGCAAGGACGATACCGACCTGATCTATTCCTTTAAGACAGATCATGTCGAGTTCTATCCGGATGAAGTGATCCCATGGACCTTAGACGGTGAGTTTGGCGGAGACCACGAAAAGGTAGAAATCAGAACCAGACATCAGGCTTTGGAGATTATGGTTAAGAATAAGCATACAACCGAAAAATGATTGTGATATTTTTAACTTTATTTTTACAAAAAACAATGATATAATCTTGCTAGCGACAGACGTCCGACGGGACGTAATCTAAAAAAACGGAGGATAATGAAATGTTAGTATCAGCAGCAGAAATGTTAAAGAAAGCAAAAGCTGGACATTATGCAGTAGGCCAGTTCAACATCAACAACTTAGAGTGGACAAAATCCGTTCTGTTAACAGCAGAGGAATTAAGATCCCCGGTTATCTTAGGTGTATCTGAGGGTGCCGGAAAGTACATGACAGGATTTAAGACCGTTGCAGCAATGGTTAAGGCAATGGATGAAGAGTTAGGAATCACAGTTCCTGTTGCATTACATCTGGATCATGGTACTTATGAAGGATGCTACAAATGTATCAAGGCTGGATTCACATCTATCATGTTCGATGGTTCCCATTACGCAATCGAAGAGAACATCGAGAAGACAAAAGAGTTAGTAGCAGTTGCCCACAACCTTGGACTTTCCATCGAGGCAGAAGTTGGTTCTATCGGTGGTGAAGAAGACGGTGTTGTAGGAATGGGCGAATGTGCAGATCCGAACGAGTGTAAAGCAATCGCTGACCTTGGCGTAGATATGCTTGCAGCAGGTATCGGTAACATTCATGGAAAATATCCTGCAAACTGGGCTGGATTAAGCTTCGAAACATTAGACGCTGTACAGCAGAAGACAGGTGAGATGCCATTAGTTCTTCACGGTGGTACAGGTATCCCTGAGGATATGATCAAAAAGGCAATCTCTCTTGGCGTAGCTAAGATCAACGTTAACACAGAGTGCCAGTTATCATTTGCTGATGCTACAAGAAAATATATCGAGGCAGGAAAAGACTTAGAGGGTAAAGGATTCGATCCTCGTAAGTTATTAGCTCCTGGTGCAGAAGCAATCAAAGCTACTGTAAAAGAGAAAATGGAGTTATTTGGATCAGTTGGAAAAGCAGAATAAGACATATTGACGAAAATACTCCCTTTTTGTTACTGATTTTGTATAAAATAGAAAAAGTAAAATTTGCTATTGCAATTTAAGTCTTTTTGAGTTATCTTAGTAGCAACAAAAAGAATATGTGAAAAACGAACAAGGGTGTTCCAACAGGTGTGGAATGCCCTTTTTTTTACATAATCTTCGAAAAATAAAGAGAAGCATACTAGGGGGACCGGTTGCTGAAAAGAAAGGATGTATCAGATGAGCGAATACTTTAACGTAGCAGACATTTTTGGTGAAAACGTATTTAATGATGCAGTTATGATGGAACGTTTACCAAAGAAGACTTACAAAAAATTAAGAGAAGTTATTGAAGAAGGAAAAGAGTTAGATCTTGAGACAGCAGATGTCGTTGCACATGAGATGAAGGAATGGGCAATCGAAAAGGGCGCAACACATTATACACACTGGTTCCAGCCACTGACCGGTGTAACAGCAGAGAAGCATGATTCCTTTATTACAGCACCTATGTCAAATGGAAAAGTCCTGATGAGCTTTTCCGGTAAGGAACTGATCAAGGGTGAACCGGATGCATCTTCTTTCCCATCCGGAGGACTTCGTGCAACATTCGAAGCAAGAGGATATACAGCATGGGATTGTACTTCACCGGCATTCGTAAGACAGGATGCAGCAGGCGCAACACTTTGCATTCCAACCGCTTTCTGTTCCTATACAGGTGAAGCACTCGATCAGAAGACACCGCTTCTTCGTTCGATGGAAGCAATCAATGAGCAGTCCCTTCGTCTGTTAAGATTATTTGGAAATACAACATCTAAGAAGGTTACTCCTTCTGTCGGACCGGAGCAGGAGTACTTCATCGTAGACAGAGAAAAATATTTACAGAGAAAAGACCTGATCTTTACCGGACGTACCTTATTCGGAGCAATGCCGCCTAAGGGACAGGAGATGGATGACCATTACTTTGGAACAATCCGTGAGAGAATCGCAGCTTACATGAAGGACTTAAACGAAGAACTCTGGAAGCTTGGTGTATCTGCAAAGACACAGCATAACGAGGTTGCTCCTGCACAGCATGAGTTAGCACCGATTTATTCCGAGTGTAACGTAGCCGTTGACCATAACCAGTTAGTAATGGAGATGATGAAAAAGGTTGCAGGACGCCATGGCTTACAGTGCCTGCTTCATGAGAAGCCATTCGCAGGTGTAAATGGTTCCGGTAAGCACAACAACTGGTCTATCACAACCGATGATGGAATCAACTTATTAGATCCGGGCAAGACACCACATGATAACATCCAGTTCTTACTGGTATTAACCTGTATCTTAAAGGCAGTTGATGTTCATGCAGACCTTCTCCGTGAGTCAGCAGCCGATGTCGGAAACGATCACAGATTAGGAGCAAACGAGGCACCGCCTGCAATCCTTTCCGTATACTTAGGAGAGCAGTTACAGGATGTACTTACACAGCTTATCAGCACAGGTGAAGCAACACACAGCTTATCCGGTAAGAGATTAGAGACAGGTGTTAAGACACTTCCGGACTTTATGAAGGATGCAACAGACCGTAACAGAACATCACCATTTGCCTTTACCGGTAATAAGTTCGAGTTCCGTATGGTTGGTTCCCAGGATTCTATCGCACAGCCGAACATCGTCTTAAATACGATCGTGGCAGAAGCATTTGCAGAGGCATGTGATGTTCTTGAGAAAGCAGATGATTTCGATCTGGCTGTACATGATCTGATCAAGAAATATGCAACAGAGCATCAGAGAATCGTCTTCAACGGAAATGGATATTCTGACGAGTGGGTAGCAGAAGCAGAGAAACGTGGACTTCCAAACATCAAGTCTATGGTAGATGCAATCCCATCCTTAAATACAGAAAAAGCAGTTGCTTTATTCGAGAAGTTCGGTGTATTCACCAAGGCAGAGCTGGATTCCCGTGTAGAGATCGAGTACGAGACCTACGCAAAGGAGATCAACATCGAAGCAAAGGCAATGATCGATATTGCAGGAAAACAGATCATTCCGGCAGTTATCAAATATATAACAGAGCTTGCAACCTCTGCAAATGCTGTAAAGGCAGTATGCGATGCAGACATCAGCGTACAGACAGAGCTGTTAACAGAAGTATCTGATCTGCTTTCTGAGACAAAGGTTGCACTTGCAAAACTGATCGAAGCTACCGATAAGGGTGGAACGATGGAAGAAGGAAGAGCTCAGGCTGTATTCTACAGAGATGAAGTAAAGACAGCTATGGATGCATTAAGAGCACCGGTTGACAAGTTAGAGATGATTGTTGACAAGGATATCTGGCCAATGCCATCCTATGGAGATCTGATCTTCGAAGTATAATTTAATCTGATATCACATGGCATCCTTCCAAGGGCAGAAGCATGGACTTGTAAGGGAAGGATGCCAGGTAATATAATATATGTATAGCTAAGAAGAGGAGGGTAATGTAAAGTATGAAAAAGTTAGAGATTATTATCAAACCGGAAAAGCTTGAGGACTTAAAGGGAGTTCTTGAGGGATGTGAAGTAAACGGACTGAATATTGTAAACAGTATGGGATATGGTAATCAGAAGGGTATCATTAAGAATTACCGTGGAGCATCTTACAATGTAACCTTACTGCCGAAGATTAAGGTTGAGACAGTTGTCGCAGATGATAAGGCAGAGGAAGTCATTGACAAGGTTGTAGATGAGATCAACACCGGTAACTTTGGTGATGGTAAGATTTTCGTTTATGATGTCCAGGATGCTGTCCGTATCCGTACCGGTGAGCATGGAGAAAAAGCCTTATAAGGTGAGATGTGCTTGATGTATAGACATGTGGTCGGGATTCCACAAACGAGGATAGTTATAGAAAGTGAAAAATGAATATGAGAGTAATTGATTATCAAAGGAGATAATTACAGGACGAATTCTGTCGTACTGTGTTATCTCCTTTTTTGTTGAGTATAAGGAGGATAAATTATGGATATGAGTGTTTGGTTCCTTATGGGAACAGCGTTAGTATTTTTTATGCAGTGTGGCTTCTGTATGGTAGAAGCCGGATTTACCAGAGCAAAGAACACTGGTAACATCATTATGAAGAACTTAATGGACTTTTGTCTTGGTACCGTCGCATTTTACCTCTTAGGTTATAACCTTCTGTGCGGAGATGGCGGATTTGCAGGATGGGGACTTGATCCATTTGCAGATTTTGCAACAACAGACTGGTCAAACTTCGTATTTAACCTGGTATTCTGTGCAACTGCCGCAACGATCGTTTCCGGTGCAATGGCAGAGCGTACCAAATTCATTACATATTGTATTTACAGCTTTGTGATCAGCCTTGTCGTATATCCGATCGAGGCACACTGGATCTGGGGCGGCACACCTTGGCTGACAGATCTTGGATTTACAGACTTTGCAGGTTCCTGTGCAATCCATATGGTAGGTGGTATCACAGCCTTCATCGGCGCAGCAATGCTTGGACCTCGTATTGGTAAATATGACAAAAACGGAAAATCAAAACCTATTCTTGGACATGATATGTTAGTCGGTGCACTCGGTGTATTCATCCTCTGGTTTGGATGGTATGGATTCAATGGTGCAGCAGCAACCGATACCTTACAGTTATCACAGATTTTTGCAACAACAACGATCGCACCGGCAGCAGCAACCTGTTCCGCAATGATCTTTACATGGATCAAGAATGGCAAGCCTGATATTTCAATGTCGTTAAACGGATCTCTGGCAGGTCTGGTAGCGATTACCGCAGGATGTGCAAATGTTAATGCAATCGGAGCATTCATCATTGGTGCTCTTGCAGGTATTCTTTGTACCTGTTCCGTATACTTTATCGAGGATAAGTTAAAAGTCGATGATCCGGTTGGTGCAGTATCCGTACATGGTGTCTGTGGTATGTTTGGAACATTTATGGTAGGCTTCTTCGATTATAAGGATGGCTTATTCTACGGTGGTGGCATCCATCATCTGGCAATTCAGGCACTTGGTGTTGTCTGTGTAGCTTCCTGGACAGCAATTACAATGTTCATCGTCTTTAAGGTATTACAGAAGACCATCGGTCTTAGAACAACCAGAGAAGAAGAAATCGAAGGATTAGATTCTACCGAGCATGGATTAGAGTCCTCCTATCCGGACTTTGTTCCAAGAGAATTACATTAATATGTGCTAATCTAATTGCGATTAGATTAGTAATTATCTAATCCCCTTAGTAGTATATACATCAACAGAAAAGGAACCTGGCGAAAGCCGGGTTCTTTTTCTGTACCTCTTTTCAAATTTCCAGAAAGAATCTGAAAAAATTTGCGGATATGGATTGAAAAACGCACAGATTATGATAAACTGATTTCTGCATGTTAATTTCAAAAGAGAAACACAGGTGAATATTATGTCTGCAGAAAAAATATTTATGAATAAAATGAATGAACTGGTGGAAATCGGAAAGACGAAGGGGAATGTTCTGACGGAACAGGAGATCTTAGATGCTTTTCCGGGCGTTGCTTTTTCCGAGATACAGATCGCCCAGATCCATGCCTATATGAAGGGCTGTCAGATCGAGGTTTTAAAGGGTACGGAAGCGAAGAATACACAGTCAGTCGGCGGACAGGAGAAGAAGCAGCCGGTTCAGAAGCAGGAAACAAAGACTCAGGCAGCAGTGCAGCCGAAAGAAGTAAAAGCAAAAACAGACGAAGCCGGAGCAAAAGAGGCAGAAAAGAAAACGCCAAAGAAGGTTCAGACGCAGAGTGGGAACATCATGGAAGAGGAGGATATGGAATCTTCTGCCATGACAGACGCAGAGGATGAGTTAGATGCGGATATGGATGGTATCTTAATGGATAAGGATATTTCCATGTCCGGGCTTTTAGATACCGACTTTTCCGAGCAGATCTATGCAAAGCACAGCTTTGAGACTTCCGATAAGAGCCGGGAAGATCTGATGGACGAGGGAGGCTTCCATGGAAGCAGCCAGAGTGAACCATCGTATGACTACGATGATTCGCAGGATGAAGAGATGGATGAGTCTGCATGGTTAGACGGTGTCGGAACAGAGGATCCGGTACGTCTGTATTTAAAGGAGATCGGACGTTATCCGCTTTTATCCAAGGAACGCGAGATGGAGCTTGCACAGCGGAAGAACGAAGGCGATAAGGCTGCCTTTGATGAGCTGGTAAACTGTAACCTTCGTCTGGTTGTCAGCATTGCAAAGCGTTATACCGGACGTGGTCTGACCTTCCTTGACCTGATCCAGGAGGGAAATCTTGGTCTGATCAAGGGTATTGAAAAATATGATTATGAAAAGGGCTTTAAGGTCAGCACGTATGCAACCTGGTGGATCAAGCAGGCGATCACAAGATCACTGGCAGATAAGTCAAGGATCATCCGTGTGCCGGTACACATGGTCGAGGAGATCAATAAGGTGGCGCGCACACAGAAGAATATGACACTTGAGATGGGAAGAGAGCCGAGTCACTCTGAGCTTGCCAAAGAGTTAAAGATCAGCGAGGAACGGCTGCTTGAGATCATGCAGTATGCATCGGATTCGTCTTCCCTGGATATGACGATCGGTGATGAGGAAGACTCTACCCTTGCAAACTTTATTGCAGATGATAAGATGATCTCTCCGGAGGAGTCAGCAGAACAGGCTCACCTGAGGGAAAACATCGATCAGATGCTTGGCATCTTAAGTGACAGGGAGCGCGAGGTTATCATTGAACGTTTCGGTCTGGTATCGGGACAGCCAAAGACCTTAGAGGAGATCGGCGTAGAATTAAATGTAACCAGAGAGCGTATCCGTCAGATTGAATCGAAGGCATTACGGAAGTTACGAAGCTCACGTATGCGTCATCTGATCGAAGACTTTATCTAAGAAACGTATCGGAATTGGAATCAGGAAAAGAGACGAATGAGATGGGAACGGGAAAGACAAAATCGAATGAGATAGACATGTGTCATGGTCCGTTGTTTGGAAAGATCATAGTATTTGCAGTGCCGGTCATGCTTTCCGGCATTCTGCAGCTATTGTTTAATGCGGCAGATATTATTGTCGTGGGCAGATTCGCGGGAAGCAATGCGATGGCAGCCGTAGGTTCGACGACTTCACTGATCAATCTTTTTATCAATCTGTTTATCGGCTTATCCGTTGGAACGAATGTCGTTGTGGCACAGTTCTATGGAGCAGGAAAGCAAAAAGAGGTATCACAGACTGTCCATACGGCAATCCTGACAAGTATGATCAGTGGGGGACTGCTGATCTTAGTAGGGGTGTTTCTGTCAAGACCGATGTTAGTCCTGATGGATTCACCGGAGAATGTATTAAACCTGTCGGTGTTATATCTGACGATCTATTTTGCAGGGATGCCGGCAACGATGGTGTATAACTTCGGAAGTGCGATTCTCCGGGCGGTTGGAGATACGAAAAGACCCCTCTATTATCTGGTGGTTTCCGGTGTGATCAACGTGATCTTAAATCTGGTCTTTGTCATTGCCTTTGGCATGGGTGTTGCAGGGGTCGGACTGGCAACCGTGATTTCGGAGAGTGTGTCGGCAGCTCTGATCCTGCGGTGTCTGATGCAGTACGATGGCATGATCCGATTAGACTTACGAAAGCTTCGGATCACCGGAAGCAAGTTGAAGCGTATCCTGACGATCGGTATTCCGGCAGGCATGCAGGGCGTGATCTTTGCGGCATCGAATGTCCTGATCCAGTCCTCCGTCAACTCGTTTGGCGAGATTGCGATGGCGGGAAATACCGCAGGTGCGAATATCGAGGGATTTATCTATACATCCATGAATGCATTTTACCAGACCTCGGTCAGCTTCACGAGCCAGAACTTCGGCGGAAAATATTACAACCGGATCGGTAAGATCCTAGGCTGCTGTCTGATCTGCGTTACAACGGTAGGGCTTGTCCTTGGAAACGGTGCATACCTTGCAAGCAGTTATCTGCTGCGGATTTACTCTTCGGATGCGGAGGTGATCCATTACGGAATCCTCCGTATGAGCGTAATCAGTACGACCTATTGCCTGTGTGGCATTATGGATGTATTCGTCGGCAGCATCCGTGGCATGGGACGGTCGATTCTGCCGATGATCGTATCGCTGGCAGGTGCATGTGGCTTCCGGGTGATCTGGATCTTCACGGTGTTTGCGGCAAAGCGGACACTGACCTGTCTGTATATTTCTTATCCGATCTCATGGATACTGACTGCCGGGGTGCATCTGTTATGTTTTATCCTGATCTTCCGGAAATACAGAGGAAAACAGGAACAGACTGCATGATGGAATTTAATAATATGGAAAAGGGAGCAGAGTTATGATACTGGATTTTATTGAGATTTTAAAAGTGATCTTTTTGGGAATTGTAGAGGGAATTACCGAGTGGCTGCCGATCAGCAGTACCGGACATATGCTGTTGGTGGATGAATTTATCTCACTGGATATGAGTGATTCCTTTAAGGATATGTTTTTTGTGGTGATACAGCTAGGGGCGATCCTTGCCGTAGTCCTGATCTTCTGGAAGAAGATGTGGCCGTTCCAGTGCAAGGATAAAACGAAGCCTGTGATCAGAAAGGATATTTTTTCCCTGTGGTTTAAGGTTGTGGTTGCCTGTATTCCGGGGGCAATCGTAACGATTCTTTTTGATGATTATATCGATACGCATCTGCATACGCCGGTTGTGATCGCGATCGCACTGATTTTTTATGGAATTGCTTTTATTTTTATTGAAAACTGGAATAAACGGCGCAAGCCGAAGATACAGACCCTGCAGGATATTACCTATCAGACTGCATTCTGGATCGGGATGTTTCAGGTGCTTTCGATCATTCCGGGTACTTCAAGATCCGGTGCCACGATTACCGGTGCACTTTTGATCGGTGTTTCGAGAGTGGCAGCAGCAGAGTTTACCTTTTTCCTTGCCGTACCGGTTATGTTTGGCTTAAGTGCATTAAAGATCTTAAAATTCGGACTGCATTTTTCGAGCGCAGAACTGCTTGTCCTGATCCTTGGTATGGCAGTTGCATTTGCAGTATCGGTGCTGGTCATCAAGTTTTTGATGAGTTATATCAAAAAGCATGATTTTAAGGTGTTTGGCTGGTACCGGATCATTCTCGGACTGATTGTTTTTTTCTATTTCCTGTAACAGAAGCAGGACAAACGGAAGGCAGATGTGGTATACTGTGGGGGAGATAAGTTTCGTGAAGAAAGGAGAAGCTATGTATCGTTTTACAGAAGATTGCCGTACCGGCATTGAGGTCATTGATAAAGAACATGAGAGACTGTTTGGGCTGATCAACGAAGCCATGCAGTTATTAGAAGAGACAGATGGTTCGGTGGAGCTGGCAAAGAATATGATCGCAGCGTTGAAGAAATATGCAGCGGAGCATTTTGCCCATGAAGAAGAATATATGCAGGAGCATGCAGATCCGGAGTTAGAGCGTCAGAAAAAGGAGCATGCCCGGTTCGTGGCAAAGGTAGAGCAGATGGAACAGACACCGGTAACGGAAGAGGACAGCCGGGCAGTGATGGAGGATATGCTTCAGTTTCTTGCAAAGTGGCTGTATCATCATATCTTAGGAAGCGACATTATGATCGGTAAGATCGCACCGATTAAGGAGGAAGAAGATCCGTTCGCATTTACGGATCAGTATCGTACCGGAATCGAGCTGGTAGATGAAGAGCATAAGCGGCTGTTTGATATTATCCGTGAGACCGATCAGGTCATCCATGCAGAACTGTTACATGATAAGTATGATGAGATCATGCGGATCTTAGCAGAGCTTAAGGATTATACCGTACATCACTTCCAGGATGAAGAGGAATATATGGAGCGCATCGGCTATGAAGGCTTGCCGGAGCAGAAGCGCGCCCACGAAGCCTTTGTAGAAAAATTGACAGAGATCAATCTTGACGAAGTGGATGACAATCAGCAGGAATACTTAGAAGAGCTGATCGCATTCTTACTGGGATGGCTGTCGAACCATATCTTAAAGGCAGATAAGAAGATACCGCTTGAGAAGTAAGATATATCACGTGCAGAAAACAGCGCAGGAATGGAGATAGTGTGAAAAAATAGATTTTTCACACGCAAGATTTGCGCTTGCGCACAAACTTGAGATGCGCAGAAAACAGCGCGGAAAAGAGGAATAATATGGTTAAGCATATGATTTTATGGAAGTTAAAGGATTCACTTTCCGAAGAGGAAAAAGTACAGGTCAAAAAAGAGATCAAGGAACGCTTAGAGGCACTCGAAGGTCAGATCGATGGCTTAGAGAAAATGCAGATCCGGACAGAGTATCTGCCATCCTCTTCCGCAGATATTATGATGGATAGCCTGTTTACAGATGAACAGGCACTGAAAGGGTATCAGACACATCCAAAGCATGTGGCAGTGGCAGACACCTATGTGCGCCCGAATGTCGAGATACGTCTGAGCATGGATTTTGAGTGTTAGAACGAAATGGAGTATAGTGTGAAAGATAGGATTTTTCACATGTAAAACAGCACAGAAACGCAGTATAGTGTGAAAAAAAGATTTTTCACATGCAAAACAACAGCGCAGGAATGGAGGATAAAATGTTAGAAGCAGGCATAAGAGGAGAAGCAACGACAGTTGTAGATAACAGCAATACAGCAGCAACTATGAAAAGTGGAGAGTTACAGGTATTTGCAACTCCATGTATGATCGCACTGATGGAGCAGGCAGCTTACCAGAGTGTAGCAGGTGAGTTAGAGGAAGGCCAGGGTACGGTTGGTACACTGATGAATGTAAAGCATTCATCCGCAACACCGGTCGGAATGCAGGTGACAGCTAAGACAGAGTTAGTAGAGGTCGATGGCAGAAGACTGGTATTCCACGTAGAAGCTTACGATGAGAGAGGTTTGATCGGTGAAGGCGAGCATGAGCGTTTTATTATTTTTAACGAGAAGTTCCAGCAGAAAGCAGATGCAAAGTAGTCGGAGGATACAGACAGATGAAGAGTCATATGGAAGAAGTGAAGCAGCTTCGTGCAAATGTGGAGCACCACTATAACTGTGCACAGTCATTGTTAGTGCCATTTGCAGAAGAGCTGCATTTAACAAAGGATCAGGCAGAAGCATTAGGAGCTTTTTTTGGTTCCGGAATGATGCATGGTTCTACCTGTGGCGTATTAAGCGCAGCCTTTATGATCCTTGGTATGCATGGATATGATAAGTCAGACGCGAGTGTACTGTTACAGGAGTTTCGTAAGAAGCATCATTCAACAGAGTGTGCTGATCTTTTAACAGCGGCAAGAGATCAGGGGATTCCGAAGAAGCAGCACTGTGATGCACTTGTATTTGAGATGACAGAATTTTTAGACCAGACACTTTAAAAAGTATCGTTTATCAGAATGTCTTCCTTTTTGTAAAAGGGAGGCATTCTTTTTCCATGCCTTTTAAGCATTATTGAATATAAAATATAAGTATTGGATATAGTGTGAAAAATAAGTTATTTTACTAGAGGAACATTGTCTGTCTGTAAACACAGAGCGGATGGTTTATGTGGTACAGATTTGAAAATAGTATGATAATGAAAGTAGACAGAAGGGACGAAATAAGATGAAAAAATACGAACAGGAACGTTTTACCGGTGAAAGAGCATTATTCCAGAGCAGGGATCTGACCTTATCCTACTGCACATTTGCAGATGGCGAATCTCCGTTAAAGGAAAGCCGTGATCTGAAGATTGATCACAGCCTGTTCCAATGGAAATATCCGCTCTGGTATTGTGAGAATGTAGAAGTAACCGACAGTACGTTATTTGAGATGGCAAGAGCCGGCATCTGGTATACGAACCATCTGACGATGACAGATATTACGATTCAGGCACCGAAGACCTTCCGCCGCTGCGTGGATGTGACCTTAAAAAATATCAATCTGCCGCATGCAGAAGAGACATTATGGAACTGTAAGGATGTCCATATGGAGAACATCGTGGCAAAGGGCGATTACTTTGGCATGAATCTTACGGATGCCGAGATCGATGGCTTTACATTAGATGGAAATTATTCCTTTGACGGAGGAAAAAATCTCGTGATCCGCAACGCAAGAATGCTTTCAAAGGATGCGTTCTGGAACTGCGAGAATGTAACAGTCTACGATTCCTTTATTTCCGGGGAATACTTTGGCTGGAATTCAAAGAATATCACACTGATCGGATGTACCATAGAAAGTGAGCAGGGCATGTGTTACATGGACAATATCGTGATGAAGGACTGCAAGCTGCTCAACACGAATCTTGCATTTGAATATTCTACGGTAGATGCTAAGATAGACAGTAAGATCGACAGCGTGAAGAATCCATATTCAGGAAAGATCCAGGCGAAGACGATCGAGGAAGTGATTTTTGATAATCCGGAAATGTGGGAAGAGGATACGCAGTTTGTTCTGACAGAAGAAGACGAACAGCTCGATTAGGAGGAAAATGGAAAAGGAAAAGAATCAGGTAAAGTATCTGCTTGGTAAGATCCGGGAACAGCAGGAACTATCTTTAAGGGAGCAGTTGATCCTGGTACTGCGTTTAAGCCTGCCGGCGGTGCTTGCACAGATTACCTCGATCATCATGCAGTATATTGATGCATCGATGGTAGGAAGTCTTGGCGCAGAGGCATCGGCATCAATCGGACTGGTATCAAGCACGACGTGGCTGTTTGGCGGTGTATGTTCTGCCGCAGCGATCGGATTTTCCGTACAGGTCGCACAACTGATCGGAGCAGGAAAAATGAAGGAAGCAGGAAGTGTATTGCAGCAGTCCCTGCTTTGTGCGGTACTCTTTAGCGGAATCCTGCTTACAATCGGAATGGTAATCAGTGGACCGCTTCCGGGATGGCTTCATGCAGACATATCGATCCGGTCAGATGCGGTATCGTACTTCCGGATCTACATTCTGTCCATCCCGGCAATACAGTTAAACCGGCTGGCAGGAAATATGCTGCAATGCAGTGGAAATATGCGGCTGCCGAGCATGTTAAATGTTGCAATGTGCTTTCTGGACGTGATCTTTAACTCTCTTTTGATCTTCCCGTCACGGACGGTTATAATCCTTGGAAAAGCGGTGTTACTGCCGGGAGCAGGTCTGGGCGTAACCGGAGCGGCACTTGGTACAGCACTTTCCGAGCTTGTGAACGCCGTATGCATGATGTACTTTCTGTGCTTCCGGGACAAGCATCTGCATCTGGTCAGGGGTAACAGCTTTTTGATCAAAAGACGGTATCTGATCCGGGCAGTCAGGATCGCAGGACCGATCGCAGCGGAGCATATTTTTATGTGTGGCGCGATGATCGCAACGACACGTATCGTTGCACCGCTTGGTACGATCGCGATCGCGGCGAATTCCTTTGCGATCACAGCCGAGAGCCTTTGTTATATGCCGGGCTATGGAATTGCGGATGCGGCAACAACACTGGTTGGGCAGAGTCTTGGCGCAGGAAGAAAGGAACTGGTACGGAAGTTTGCGCGGATGACGGTCTGGCTTGGAATTGCCGTGATGACCGTGACTGGGGCTGTCATGTTTGTGGCGGCACCGGTTATGATGGAGATACTGACACCGGATAACCGGATTCAGGAGCTGGGTGCGTATGTGCTTCGGATTGAAGCCTTTGCAGAGCCGATGTTTGCAGCATCGATCGTCGCATCCGGGGCATTGCGGGGTGCGGGAGACACCCTGATCCCGAGTCTGATGAATTTTTTCAGCATCTGGTGTGTCAGATTATTTCTTGCAGTGATACTGGTAAAGCCGTATGGATTAACCGGCGTATGGGTTGCAATGTGTGTGGAACTGTGTTTCCGCGGGCTGATTTTCTTAATCCGGCTATACCGGGAAAAATGGATAAAAAAACAGGAGGGAAGGAAACATGAACTATAACTTTGATCAGATCTGTCAGAGAAGAAATACAGGATCCCTGAAATGGGATATTGCAGAAAATGAACTGCCGCTCTGGGTAGCGGATATGGACTTTCAGACAGCACCGGAGATTACCGAAGCTCTGGCGAAACGCGTATCGAGCGGAATCTTTGGTTATCAGATCGTACCGGAGGAATGGTATCTGGCATATCAGGACTGGTGGAAGAGGAGACATCATCTGACCATCGAAAAGGAATCACTGATCTTTTGTACCGGAGTCGTACCGGCAATCTCCTGTGCGGTAAAGCGCATGACGAATACCGGGGATAATATCGTGGTACAGACACCGGTCTATGATATTTTCTTCCACTCGATCGAAAATCACGGCAGACATGTGTTAGAGAATGAACTGGTCTACAATGGCACTTCGTATGAGATTGATTTTGCGGATCTGGAGAAAAAGCTTGCCGATCCTCTGACGACGATGATGATTCTCTGCAACCCGCACAATCCGGTCGGAAAGATCTGGAGCAGGGAAGAATTAGAAAAGATTGGGGAACTTTGTAAGAAGCATCATGTACTGGTATTGTCCGATGAGATCCACTGTGATCTGACCGAACCGGGAATGGAATACCTGCCGTTTGCGGCTGTCTCTGAGGTCTGTGCGAATAACAGTATCAGTTGTATCGCAGCAAGCAAAGCCTTCAATCTGGCAGGATTACAGTCAGCAGCAGTTATGATCCCGGATGAAGCGATCCGGCAGAAGATGGAGCGCGGACTCAATTCAGACGAGATCGCAGAGCCGGGCACACTTGCGGTGGAAGGAACGGTTGCGGCATTTACCAGGGGGGAGGAATGGCTGAAACAGCTTTGTGCCTATATTGAGGAAAATAAGAAGTGCGTAAAAGCATTTTTACAGGAACAGTTACCGGAAGTGAAGCTGACCGAATCCCATGCAACTTATCTGCTCTGGTTAGATTGCAGTCAGATCACGGATGATACCGATAAGCTGTGCAGCTTTATCCGTAAGGAGACAGGACTGTATCTTTCAACCGGAAGCCAGTACCGCGGAAACGGAAGATACTTCCTGCGTATGAATCTCGCATGCCCAAAGGCAGTCGTACTTGAAGCACTCGACCGGCTGAAGCAGGGGATCAACTTGTACAGTAAGAATTAAGCTGTCAGCAAAAAGATACTTTATAAAAAAGAAAAAGACAAAATGCAAAAAATATGTAAAGCAAACTTTTATTTGCGCTTTTCGCTTCGAGTGAAATCCACTGCTTACGAAAACCACAAGTGAAGCCACCTCTGAACTTGTATGGTTGTAGTTAGCAGTTAGTTCACGATGAGCGTTGCAAATGTTTGCGGCACATATTTTTGCATTTTGTTTACTAAAATTAAATGAATTTTTTGACAGCTTAATTCTGTGTGGAGGTATACCTGCCTATAGCAGGGCGGTCAGATCTTCGATCAGATTCCCGGCAGGCGTATCCTTGCAGTATTCGACATAGCCATGCACCGGTGGTACGATAAAGTCAAGTGTAGCGATCGTGCGCAGCCTTTTATCCCGGATATACGGAGCAACAAGGCTCTGTGGCAGGAAGCTGTAGCCATCGCCCTCTAAGAGAAATGGCAGCAGGTTCACACTGCGGTCCATTGTAAGAGGGAATGGATGTCCCTTCGGAAAAAGGCTCTTAATGAAGCTGCCAAGCTCCTGAAATGGGAAGTCGCAGTAATAGTAAGGCATTTCGATCAGTTCACTCTGGTGGATGCCCTCTGCAAAGTCCGTATTTTTCCATCCGGTGACGAGCACCAGTGGGTCTGTTACGAAGGCAGTGGAGAGGATCGGGCTTTTTTCATGCGGCACATAGGTAAAGACCACATCTAAGATATGATCCTGCAGCATCTGAAGAAGCGGCATGGAGTGATCGATGCTGACAGAGATACTGATGTCCGGGTGTTTTTTCTGATAGGCAAGCAGCGGCTGGATCAGATGACATTCATAGATCGTATTCGTAGAGCCGATCCGCAGGGACTGTGTAAAATGGTTCAGATTCGAAAGCTCCTGAATGGCAGAGCGTTCCAGATCTAAGATTCTTCTGGCATATTCTAGGAAGTGCTCTCCTTCGGTCGTCAGTGTCAGGTTTTTACGTTCACGGACGAAGAGTGGAAAGCCTAATTCGTTTTCTAATTCGAAGATCCGGTTGGTAACCGTGGACTGTGCAACAAAAAGCTGGCGCGCGGTCTGGGTATAGTTGCGGATCTCTGAGAGCTTTAGGAATGTGGTGAGGGTATCGGTATTCATAGAAACCTCCTGGGTAGATATTTGGTAACAGCTCCGGCAAAAGTCTGAAGAATGTATGCTCACTTTTGCCTTCGCGAATATTGTATTATGGATATAATAATTACAATTTCTCCGTTCTTCGAACTTCCGAAATTGCAACAAACATTCACAATCCGGGCGATTGCCCTACTTGTTCATGTTTGTTTATTCGTCAAATAGATAAACAACAGTGACTGCGAGCAGTCATGTTGCTTATCTGCTTGACGAAATTATTATATCATCTATTTTGTGCATGCTTTTTGCACATATGAAGTTTCGCAAGAAACTTCTTGATGAATTCGTTAGAATTCATTATATCATATCATAAGGAAAGGGTATGGAAAAACAGTTGAAAAAGAAATTGAATTGGAAAAAGAGAATTGGTCTGGTCTTACTTTTTTTACTGGTGGTGATCGCCGGTGGAAGTGTCTGGTATGTGAACGACTATTATCATGCAGATGCCGATGAGACTGCACCGTATTTAAAGAGTGATGATGCTGTTACGGTAACCGGTATCGGGAATGGTCTGTTTTTTGATGGAAAAGGAGAAACAGAGGCTCTTATTTTTTATCCGGGAGCAAAGGTGGAGTATACGGCATATGCACCGTTGATGTATGAGCTTGCCAGTCAGGGAATTGACTGCTTTTTACTACATATGCCATGCAATCTTGCGATATTCGGAGTCAACCGCGCAGATGATATTTTAGATACCTATGACTATGAGCACTGGTATCTGGCGGGGCATTCCTTAGGTGGGGCAATGGCAGCAGATTATGCGGCAAAGCACACAGAAGATCTGACCGGACTGGTCTTACTTGCAGCCTATTCGACAAAGGATCTGCGTGACAGTGGATTAAAGGTGCTTACGGTTTATGGAAGTGAGGATGGTGTGTTAAACCGGGAGAAGTTAGAAGCTGGAAAAGCACTGTTACCGGAGGATGCAATGGAAGTCTGCATTGAGGGCGGCAACCATGCCATGTTTGCTGATTATGGAAAACAAAAGGGCGATGGAGAGCCGCTTATTACCGGTCAGAGTCAGAAACAGCAGACGGTTGATGCGATCCGTCTGCTGTTAAATGGTGCGGATTAATGATTCTCTAAGACCTCATTCATAGCCTCCATTTTTTCCTCTGCCTGATAGATCAGTTCACTGCATTGAAACAGTTCGCCTGCAAAGTCAACGTCCACATCCTTGTTAATGGACTTGTAACGGATGTCATGCTCTAAGCTTGCCCATAAGTCCATTGCAAGTGTCCGGATCTGAAGCTCTACCGGAACGAACTGTTTTTTGTTCATAAAGTAGACCGGAATGCGGATGATGATATGGAGACTGCGGTAGCCGTTTTTCTTTGGCTTTTCAATATAGTCCTTGATCTCTAGGATATGTAGATCATCCTGTGCTAAGATACGGTCACGGATCAGATATACATCCTTGATATACGGGCATACGATGCGGACACCAGCAATGTCATAGATATTGTTGCAGGCAGCCGACAGGGTAAGGTCGAGATTTTTCTTCTCAAGCTTGCCTAGGATACTGCCGGCGGACTTTAACCGTGTATCAATATGATGGATCGGACAGCGGAGATTCCGGTAGTGGAATTCGTCCTTGATGATCTCAAGCCTTGCGGTCGTTGCACTCATGGCTGCATTGTACATGCGTAAGATCGGGTCGATGCTGTAGGTAAACTGTTCGGTCATGTCAGCGATCGTACGCATATTATCATTTGCCATACCGCCAAGCGGTATCAGCTCCGTAACGGCGATGGTATCTTCTTCGACGATAATGTCGGTTTCTTCTATTTCTGAAATTGTATTTTTTGATCTTCGATTTCTTTTCATTTACAAGTAACCCCCAAATTGCTAATATATATAAGTATATCAGATAGGTATAAAAAAGGACGAAACAGAACGTAAAAATTCTATTAATTTTTCTATCAGGAGCAAAAACGTGAAAAAAACAATCGTATTACTTGCATTCGCCCTGCTGCTTACCGGATGCGGAAAGCAGGAGACGGTGCAGACGGATGAGAAAACGCAGATGCAGACCAAAGCCTCGGAAACAGATCAGGAAACTGCTAAGATGGATACGCAGGAAAAAGAAACTGTGAATACAGATGCAGTGGATATGGCAGGGCAGGACACGGAGGCACAAGGCGAAGAAGTACAGGATACAGAGGTGCAGAGTGAAAGTGAAACCGGTCTATCCGATACCGGGCAGGAAGAAAAACCGGATTATACACTGCCACAGGCAGGGGTACAGTCGATGGAGAATCTGCTCTATACGGCAAAGCAGCCGGTCGGGACTACGATGTATATCTGGGGCGGTGGCTGGAATGAGGAAGATACCGGAGCCGGCATCGAGGCAGTCAGTATCGGTGTGAGTCCGACTTGGGCGTCGTATGCAGCCGCGCAGGATGCGTCGTATAATTATAAGAATACGAGATACCAGATCCATAATGGGCTGGACTGTTCCGGCTATATCGGCTGGCTGGTCTATAATGTGTTCCATACGAAGGATCAGGAAACGGGCTATGTGCAGAAGGCAACGACCATGGCAGAGAATTTCGCAGGATATGGCTGGGGCAGTTATACTCCGGCAGGAAGTGTGACAGACTGGCAGGCAGGCGATATTATGAGTATGAAGGGGCATGTCTGGATGTCTCTTGGCATGTGTGCGGACGGCAGTGTCCTTCTGATGCATGCAAGTCCGCCCGGAGTACGGATCTGTGGAACGAGAAATACGGATGGCAGTAACAGCCAGGCAGTGGCTCTTGCCAGAAAATATATGAGCAGCTATTATCCGGACTGGTACAACAGATATCCGGAGTGTGGTGTTGATCACAACTATCTGGATACGTCAGCACAGATGCGGTGGAGCGATACGGTCTTATCGGATGACAGCGGGATCCGTCAGATGACAGCCGAAGAAGTATGTGGATTTTTATTTGAGTAACGGGTACGTTTGCAGGCAGATCATTACCGCTTACCGCCGGAAACCGACCGCTTACGGAAAAACGGTTTACATCGGGAAAAAAGTTGTTAAAATGGCATTTGTAACAACAAAGCAGCATAAGCTGCACAATGCGGGAGCAGATATGAAGATAAGAGTAGAAATTGATGAGCAGGCACAGACGGATGAAGTGATCATCCGCTGTAAGAGCCTTACCGATGAGGTGGCACAGATACAGAAGGCGGTCAGTGATCTGATTGCAGAGAAAAAACGGATCGTCTTTTACAAGGGTGATGCAGCGTATTACTTTCCATTAGATGAGATTCTCTTTTTTGAGACAGACGCAGATGGAATCTGTGCACATACGAAGGATGATATTTATAAGATCCATTACCGGCTGTATGAGTTAGAAGAGTTACTGCCGGGTTATTTCTTAAGAATCTCCAAATCAGCAATTTTAAATATCCGTAAGATCTATGCGATTGACCGGAATCTCTCATCTGCAAGCATTGTTTCGTTTCAGAATACATATAAGAAAGTCTATGTGTCCAGACGCTATTATAAGCCGTTGAAGGACCGCTTAGAGGAAAGAGGTTAAGTTATGGGAAAAAAATTAGACAAATTATTCTGGGGATTGTTTTTCATTCTCGGGGCGGTATTTATTCTGGTAAGCCGAATGGGCTATCTGAAGGATATGAATGTATTTACACTGATTCTTGCGGTATTTTTAGCAGGCTGTTTTCTCAAGAGCCTGTTTCATGTGGAATTTACCGGAATGTTGTTTTCACTCGCGTTTCTTGCAATCCTGTTTTCGAAGGAACTGCATATTGAGGCGATCACACCATGGCCGGTGCTTGGTGCAGCATTATTGGGCAGTATCGGTCTGAATATCATTTTTCATAAGCAGCATGAAAAAAAATGGAAAAAAGAGGAGTACAGATTTGAGGATCATGCGGCTACGGTAAATGAGGAAGATGGCTGTGAGATCCATTACGGTGTTACCTTCGGTTCAAGCATCAAGTACATCAATTCCGATGATTTTTGCAGGGCAGACTTAGAGTGTAACTTCGGAGCAATGAAGGTATACTTTGACAATGCCATGATACAGAACGGATCGGCCGAGATCAATGTACACTGTTCCTTTTCCGGCATGGAGCTTTATATTCCAAAGGAGTGGAATGTGATTACCGACCGGGCAAGTGTATCCCTGGCAGGAATTACGGAAAAGAACCATCCGCAGACAAACGGCTCACCGGTTGTTACGATCACGGGATCGGTCAGCTTCAGCGGAATCGAGATTATTTATATCTAACAGGTAAGTCTGATATGTACCGCATAAGACAGGGCAGAACGCGTTTTCATCGCAGTTTGCCCTGTCTTTTTTGATGATTAATTATACATACCGTTGGTATGCATGTAATCGTAGAGAATCTTGCCATGATGCTGTTCTTCTGCCTGAATACCGTTTAATGCGTGACGTACTTTTTCATCTGAGAATTCAAAAATACTCGTGTTATAGACGGAGGAAACGTGCTTTTCGGTAGCAAGGCTGTCGGAGCAGAGGAATTTGTCATGCTCTTTTTCCTCGGCAGAGGTCAGTGTGCCATAGACCGGACGGAAGGAGTCTGGCAGACTGGCGGTATCCTGTGCAACGTTCACGGTCGGGGTCTCACCGTTTAAGATGTCTGTTACGGTGTTCAGATGTCTTCTTTCGGTGTCAGCAATGGAGGAAAAAAGTGATTTTAACTGTGGATCATAGGCTTCGGATTCACATTTTTCATATTTTTCGACGCAGAGCTGCTCCTGCTTTTTGATGTCTTCGAGTAAGGAAGTTTCTTTTTGTGTAAGTATCATAATATCCTCATTTCTGCACACATTTTCTGTAGATAGCGTCTGATTTTTCGCACTATTCCTGCTTCGGCATGCGCTTTTGGCGTATCCGGAGGATGAATGCCGGGTGTGCACCGGCAGACGTTAGTTTCAGTATGAACCCGGAAGGGAAAAAGTATACATATTTTGGTGGAAAAGTAACATACAAACAGGTGACGGAAGTGGAAAAATGTAGTATAATTGTACATAACTATAGTATAAATATATTTTTTAACAGAAGCAGAAACATGTGAAGAAATGAGGATAAAATGACAGCAGAAAATCTATGTGTGAACTTAGAGGATATGATAAAGGAAACAACGCAAAAGAAGTTAAAATGGCATGTGGAATTTGCTACTTCCGAATATCAGAAGGAGGAAGATAAGCCGGTTGTAGAAGCAGATGGAAAGACCTGGACGGTAGATGAATGTTATACCGCATACAGTTGCAGCTTCCGTGGTGCAGATTTTTGTATGATCACCTATGAGAACATTGAGAGATCCGGAGAACAGACAAGAACGATTAATCTCGTATTTTTACCACCGGTTGCAATGCGGATCTTTGTATTAGATGAGCTTGCACCATATGCAGTGGAGACATCTGCGGTATTAGTAGATAAGATCCACCGGCTCTTTGAACTGTTACTGTCGCTGAAGCGTGAAGACAGTGAGCAGGTAGTTTTTGATGCAAGAGAGATTATTGTAAAAGATACAGAGGAGTAGGAGAACGTATGAAAAAGCGAATCGTGGGCAGCGCAGCAGTTTTTGCACTGTGTACGGGAATGCTCCTGGTATCGGATATGCAGCGTGTGGATCGTAAAGGCAGTGGGATCACATCCTGTGGGGATACAGAGACGGTAACGGAAGAGGTGTTTTCCGATTATATCGGGGATGATATTGTTGTTCCGGCCTTAGAAGAGGATTCCATACAGACATATGCAGCTTTCGATCAGCAGGAAGCGGGACGTATGGCACAGGGAGCATCGCAGTCTGCGATACCCGAAGCCTACGACAGCCGTTTGTACGGATATGTGACAGAAGCAAAGACACAGGTGGATAATACCTGCTGGACCTACAGCGCGGTATCGACGGCTGAGGCAAGTGTATTGAAGAACAATACACCGGTGGATGGACAGATCCCGGACGCAGAGACACTCGATCTCTCAGAGGAGCATCTGGCATATGCGTTTTATCATATGCCGCAGGATGAGATGGGCAATACCGACGGAGATGCAACGACACCACTTGGCAGTTATACCGGAGTAGGAGGGAATCACGTCTTTACGACCTTCGGGCTGGCAGACTGGTATGGCATAGCGTCTGCGCAGACCGTCGCAGATGTTACGGATGAGCAGTGGGAGGAGGAAACGGTAACGACCGGGGATTACCCGGACAGTGTTCATCTGCAGCAGGCATACTGGATCAATCTTGCAGTGGATCAGAAAAATGTCAAGCGCATGATCTTAGAGCATGGCTCGGTTGCAATCTCCATGTACTATGGAGCTTCCGGCTATAATGTGGCAAACAGTGCGTACTACTGTGACTGGTATGATAATCCAACAGCAAAGACCAAGCGGGTGAACCATGCGGTTCAGATCGTCGGCTGGGACGATACATACAGCAGAAGTAATTTTAACAGTGATCCGGGAATCGATGGAGCCTGGCTTGCGAAAAACAGCATGGGAACCGGCTGGGGAGATGACGGGTATTTCTGGATCTCTTATGATGATCACGCATTAACCCAGGGTTCTGCAAAGGCGTTTGTCTTTGCATTTGAAAGCGCAGATAATTATGCACATATCTATCAGTATGACGGAAGTGCGGGAGCTTATGTCAACAGCACAACAAACAGTACCGGGTATCAGGTGGAAAGCGGCGGTTCGGTTGCAAATATATTCAAGGTGCCGGCGGACATTTCTGCCCAAGCTGAGACCTTAGATGCGGTTTCGTTTGCGTTATATGCAGTCAGTGTGGATTACAGCATCCAGATCTATAAGAATCCTTCCGATGCAGCAGATCCTACGAGTGGAGAAGCACTTCTGACACAGCCGGTGACAGGAAAGACTTCCTTTGTCGGATATTATACGATTCCGTTGGATGAAAAGCCGCTCTTACAGGCGGGTGATACCTTTAGCGTGGTTGTAACTTTATCGAAGCCTTCCGGCAAAGCGGTCGATTATTTTGCAGATCACAGCTATCAGAATGGAAGCTGGATACGTTTCACCAATCAGGTGCAGGAAGGACAGAGCTTTGCATATACTGCCGGAGGCTGGAGTGATCTTGCAGCATCGGCTGCATCAGCGAGGATCAAGGCATTTACGAATGATGTAGAGATCCCTGTAACAGCGTTATCCATATCGGCAGAAACGGATCATCTCTGGAAGGGAGAGACGCTGCCGCTTACGGTTACGTTTGCACCGGAGAATGCAGCAGTTAAAAAGCTGGTGTGGACAAGTTCGGATTCTTCAGTGGCAGCTGTGGATGAGGCAGGAGTCATCAGCGCAAAAAAGAGTGGATCAGCAACGATCACAGCAGCACTTGCAGACGGCAGCGGATTATCTGCAGGCTATACCGTAACGGTACGGACTCCTGCAGACCGTGTCACATTGAAAAATAATACCAAGAAGTTGGTCTGCGAACCGGGAAAGACCTTGCAGCTTACGTTCGAGGTGGATCCTTCTGATGCAGCGGATCAGATCTGTTTTTCCTCTTCGGATGAGAAGATTGCTACGATCGATGCAGACGGTAAGGTTACCGGGAAAAAAGAGGGTGTGGTTTCAATTACCGTAACATCTCTTTACAACAAGAAAAAGCTCTACACTGTAAAGGTATTGGTGCAGGATCAGACGGTCATAAAGCAGCAGAATCCGGATGAGAATACGGAAAAGGATACGCAGACAGATCCCTCCACCGAGCAGGGCAGCACGGAGCCTGATACAGAAAAAGGAAAAGCTGATGATAGCGGTACACCAGACACTGCGGCAGATCCCGGGGAGACAGCCGGACCGGCAGAGATAAAAGCAGCAGATGGGGATGCGGCAGGAACCGGAACGGGTGTAAACTCTGTCCGGACGGGAGACGACACGCCGACAGAACGGTGGCTGTTACTGCTTTTTGGGGCTGCACTTGTTTTAGCCGGAATCGGAAGGAAGAAAAAGGGACTTTCATAGGTGAAAACAGATAGGGGATTTCACACGATTACCTTGAAAAAGAAGTGTTTTGGGGATAAACTAGAAACAGGTTTTACAACGGAGGAAAAGAAACGGTATGAACTATGATGAAAAAGAGTTTCAGGCAAAAGCGAATATAAAAGCAAGACGGATCTGGCTTGTATTTGCAATTTTACTGTCAGCAAATTATGGTACAGATACATCGAACGGATTATATCCGGCGAATCAGTATGTGATCTTTTTGCTGTTATGCTGGATCCCATTTTTGCAGGAGATATTTTATTGCGTGTGAAGGGTAAGGCGGATGACCGCTACCGTTTGGATCTGGTGATCGGATATGGAATCTTTTATACCTTTTTGTTATGTACGACAGAATCACCGATTGCTTTCACGTATATTCTGCCGGTCGTCAGTCTGCTGGTCTTATACAAGGACCAGAGATTTATGATCGGTTGTGGTATTGCAAATACGATAAGCGTAATTATAAGCATCGTGTACCGTCTGGTGGTCTTAGGATGTAATTCCGCATCAGATATGAAAAACTACCAGCTTCAGGTATCCTGTATTGTGCTCTGTTATATCGGATATGTCATGTCGATCCGTCATCTGGTGGAATCCGATGGTGCGCTGACAGACAGTATTAAGGCGGACTTAAGCCGTGTGATCACAACGGTAGAACAGGTAAAGACAGCGAGTAATACGATCATGGATGGCATTACCGTTGTCCGGGAACTGGCAACCGAGAATAAACATGGTTCCGATGTTGTTGTACAGGGAATGGATAAGTTAAGCGATAATAATGAACAGCTTCAGAACCGCACCTCCTCTTCACAGGAGATGACAACGGATATCAGTTCACAGGTGGAGAATGTCGCATCCCTGATCAACAATATGGTGGAGCTGACAGCAGAGTCCGGCAGGCATGCGCAGGACAGCTCGGTTGATCTGGAGAGTCTGGTTCAGACCGTTGGTACCATGTCAGAGCTTTCAACAGAAGTGGAACATATATTAGAGGACTTCAAGAATGAGTTTGAAACCGTAAAGCAGGAAACCGGTACAATCGATAATATCTCGAGCCAGACCAACCTGCTTGCACTGAATGCTTCGATCGAGGCAGCGCGTGCGGGAGAAGCAGGCAAAGGCTTCTCGGTAGTCGCTGAGCAGATCCGTACCCTGAGTACCGAGACAAAGGAATCCTCCGGTCAGATCACGGAGGCACTGGCACGTCTGGATGCGATCTCCGGAAAGATGACATCCTCGATTGAAGAGACACTCCGCCTGATCCAGCTGACCTTAGAGAAGGTAATGCAGACAGGAAACAATGTAAGCAAGATCACAGCGGATTCCGCATAGCTGGGAGAACATATTCAGGTGATTGATATCGCAATGAAGGAAGTAGAGACTTCTAACCAGCAGCTTGTGACGAATATGGAACAGGTAGCATCGATCGTAGATATTGTCGGAGCCTGTATTCTGGATTCTGATGAGATCAGTAAGCGTATGCTGAGCAAATATGAGGAAAGTGCAATCAATATCGATAATATTGAAGATGTTATCCAGAAACTGATGTGTGAGCTGGGTGTTGGCGGCTTCATGGGACTGGATGATATTGTGCCGGGCATGAAAGCGAAGATCATTCTGGAAACAGGACATGGCGGCATGGAATTCCATGGTGAGGTACAAAGCCTGTTAGAGGCAGGACTTATGCTTATCCTGCGTGGCAGATTGGAGCTTACTGGCCAGACAGAGTGTCAGCTTCAGGTCACAGTTGGTAATGTATTATATTGCTGGAAGAACGTATTGATCCGGGATACCAAGACCGCAGGTACTTATGCGGTAGAGATTAATTCCCGTCCACAGATCCAGAACCGGCGGAAGTATCCACGTATGGATCTGACGAATCCATGTACGATCCGGATTGCGGAAACAGGAGCGGTCTTCCATGGAAAGTTAGACAACATCGGTGCGAACGGTTTTGCATTTGTAACAAAGGATGCATATTTTGTTCAGGCAAAGGGTAAAAATATTACGATCGCTATCGAGAACTTCCCGATCCCGTCACAGGCAGAGTTAGAAGGCCATGTGATCCGCTGCTCGGACGATGACGGTACCTATATTGTAGGCTGTCAGTTACCGGAGGATAATAGTGAGATCCGTGTATACATTGAGAAGCTGTTAGCCAGAGGAGAGCAGAAGTTCTGCTAGGACAAGCGTATATTTCATTTTATGAGTCACAGATAAGAGAAATAGAAAGGGCATCATCAATTCATACGATTTGATGATGCCCTTTAAACTATGCTGTCCATTGGACTATTTCCTTTCTCCTGTTATTGTTATATTCTTTTCACCTCACAAACCCGTCCTCCTGATTTTCGTCTTCCGAATGAGTTCTTTTGGATTGGAATCATATACGATCAGGATCTTATCTGATTCTCCATCCACAATCTTTTCATCTGCCTCATGGTTTCTTATCCGATTCTGAATCCGTAAA
>CACZPJ010000058.1 GCA_902782995.1 uncultured Lachnospiraceae bacterium
CATTATTTTTCAAACAAATAATTTCATTTTGTGGATTTTAAAAACAGCCCATAGAAGAAATACCACTTTCTTCTACAGGCTGCCTTTTTGTTTTCACACTATTTATTCTATGAGAAGTATACAAGTTCATCTTCCGGTTTTTCTGCCGGCTCGATGGAGATCGGATATAAGACCGGTCCTTTGCCACGATACTCCTTGGCAAATTCTACACGTACTTCTGCGGTCAGTTCGATCCAGGACTTATGCTTGATCTCTTCCGAGTTCGCATATTTTGCCTTGAATCCGATAAACTGTACGTCCTCCACGCAGCAGGTCATCGCAAAACGTCCCGGTACAAACATGCCCTTTTTCATCTTCTTTTCCGGATTGTAGACCAGTGCAAGGAACTTAATCTTTTTGCCATCATACTTCTTCGGATCATCCATGGCATCCATATACCACAGTGCATAATCCGCATCGCTTAATTCGATCACTTCCTGATTGATGTCAAATGGGAGTTCTTCATCTGCACCCTCATCAACCGATCCGTCTGCACGCTCATAAACGATCTGTGCCGGACGGTTCTGTGCCTTGACCGCACGACGGAACTTGCCCTTTGGCGTATTGTCATCACAGCGGTTAAAAATAACCACATCTGCCTTAAACAACTGCTCCATGATCATCTGACGCATATTGTTTAAATACATCTCAAAGGTAGTCGCATCGACGGTTGCTAAGGACTGGACAATGATCCAGCCCTTTGGAAGCTTTGTTTCTAACAGTGTTGCAACATCCCAGGTTCCATTATACTCGATAAACACCTGCTCCGGTAAAAACTCCAGATTCAGTTGATTTAAGACTTCTTCGTTAAAGGCATCCTGCTCTTCTAACATGGTTACCTGCGCATTGATCGTCTTTAACTTCTCGGCATCATACTCCTTCTCTCCATCTTCACAACAGATGATCAGGGTCTTGTTGCCGCCGCCAAAATCATTTTCAAAAAGCGTCTCCTGAATCAGAGATGTCTTTCCGCTATCCATAAATCCGGTAAATACATATACTGGTATTTCCTGCATTTTACTTTTTCCTTTCCCTACATATCCAGTGTAGCTGGCTTACGCGATTCCAAATAATTCTTCTAACTTATGTCCGTCAATGCCTGTACCGATCACGCACAGTCTTCCGGTATAATCCGGCTCTCCGTCACGCAGCTCATACTCGCCCGGAACCATATCAAAATAGATCCAGGAGCCATTGACATCCTCTACCATTCCCTTGGCACGAAGGATCACACCGTAGTCCTCTGTCTCGCTTAAGGTCTTTAAGATTTCTTCTACTGCATCTCTTGTAAACTTATGCGGTGTCTCTTTGCCCCAGCTTGTAAACACCTCATCTGCGTGATGATGGTGATGATGCTCGTGGTCGTGGTCATGACATCCACAGGTGCAGTTCTCGTCATGCTCATGGTCGTGATCGTGATGATGCTCATGTTCCTCATGGTCATGATGGTGTTCATGCTCTTCATGGTCATGGTGATGCTCGTGCTCTTCATGATCATGGTGATGCTCGTGCTCCTCATGGTCGTGGTCATGGCATCCACAGGTGCAGTTCTCATCATGCTCATGGTCATGATCGTGATGATGCTCATGCTCCTCCTCGGCATGATGTGCCTCTGCTAAGGTCTTCATTTCTAAGGAATCCTGTCCTTCCATTACCTTTAAGATCTGCTCACCCTTGATCGCATCCCAAGGAGTTGTGATGATGGCTGCCTTTTCATTTAACGCCTGCATCTGCTTTACACAAAGCTCTAACTGCTCCGGTGTTGCATTCTGGCTTCTGCTTAAGATGATCGTAGTTGCATACTCGATCTGGTTGTTAAAAAAATCACCGAATGCTTTCATCTGCTTAGACGCTTTTGTCGCATTTACAACTGTAACAAGTGCATTTAATTTTACATCCTGTTCCTTTTCTACATCGATGACAGACTTCATAACATCGGATAACTTTCCTACTCCGGACGGCTCGATTAAAATACGATCCGGATGGAACTTCTCGATCACTTCATTTAAGTTCTTACCAAAATCCCCGACCAGTGAACAGCAGATACAGCCGGAGTTCATCTCTGTGATCTCAATTCCGGCATCCTTTAAGAATCCGCCATCAATTCCGACCTCACCAAACTCGTTTTCTATTAATACAATCTTCTCGCCTCCGAACGCCTCTTCAATCATTTTCTTGATGAAGGTCGTCTTACCAGCTCCTAAAAATCCTGAAATAATATCAATTTTTGTCATAATGTTCTCCATTTCCGCACACGTTTTTGCGTATCGAGTTTGTACCAAGTGTGCACAGGTACAAGCTTTTTGTTTCATTAGGAAATATAGCAGAATATTCACTTTTTCACAAGTATTATTTTGTGGTATAATGAGCAGTGCCAAACATACATCAGATAAAATTGCCTGCTTGCAGAGCATATTTTATCTAATATATGTTTGATAGTGCGAAGCACGTTCAGCGAGAAAATGCGAAGCAGTTTTGAGCTGCACTGCGAATTTTGCACAAGCTGACAAATATAAGCAAGCAGGGCAACTGCCCGGATTGCTCATGTTTGTTGCGATTTCGAGAGTGCTTTGCACGGAGAAATCGTAATTATTATATCGCGCAATGTTTGTTGCGAATTTAACATACGAAAGGAATATCCCCCATGAGTCCAAAAAATACCTACTATAAAAATGTTGCCACAACCATTATTAATAACCTCAAAAAACGTCAGATGGATGGTTTCTACTTTGAGACCGCAAAGGAAGCTGTTGAAAAAGCCAACAGCTATCTAAACGAAGGCTGCACGGTCAGCTACGGCGGTTCTATGACCTTAAGTGAAAGCGGCATGCTTGCATCCCTGCAAAACAATGCTTCCATCACGCTTTTTGACAGAAGCAAAGCTACGTCCCCGGAGGAAACAACCGAGATCTATCATAAAGCCCTCTCGGCGGACTACTACTTTATGAGCACCAATGCAATCACCACCGATGGGGAACTGATCAATGTCGATGGAAACGGCAATCGTGTTGCAGCACTCATCTATGGACCAAAGACCGTCTTTGTTCTGGTTGGCATGAACAAGGTATGCCGTAATGAGCAGGATGCTCTGTTACGCGTCCACAACACCGCTTCTCCAATGAACTGCAACCGTTTAGAGAAGCAGACCCCTTGTGCAGCCACCGGCATATGTGCGGACTGCCTGTCCCCGGACTGTATCTGTAACCAGACGGTTATTACAAGACGCAGCGGCATTCCGGGCAGAATCAAGGTGCTTCTGATCGGAGAAGAGCTCGGCTATTAAGGATTCCTTTCTGAGAAGCTTCTGTTATACAACAGTCAAAGTAACCGGTAATAATGAACAGGTAATAAGAAACGACAGTTTCGGGTTTCCCAAAACTGTCGTTTTTCTATACACGTTAAAAATCAGATCCTTTTTCTATCTGCATTTTATAACTTTTTAAAGATCGTTGCTTCCTGCTGTAAGTCTCCTGCGATCTCCTTATTCTCATCCATTCGTCTTGTGATATTATCCATATCTTCTACCAGAACCTGTGTGCTTTCGGCTGCTCCTGTTACACCACGTACGCCTTCCTCGATTGCAGAGGTAATAGACTGGATGGAAGATGCGATCTCTGCAACAACACTCTTTAATTCATCTGTCTTTTCATTGAATTCATTCATCGTAGCTTCAATGTAAGTTGCATTGTCACGATATTCCCCACCTGCTGTAACAAAGGATTCAAACTGCGGCAGAATAGACTCTGTCATATAGGAAACCAGATTGTTGGCATTCTCAGCAAGATTATGTACCGCATTCGTTACGACCGTATTGATCTGCTGGATATTATTGGCTGTATCACGGCTGGAATCTGCAAGATTACTGATCTCGCCTGCCACAACCGCAAATCCCTTACCGGCTTCTCCTGCTCTTGCTGCCTCGATCGAAGCATTCAATGCAAGCAGGTTCGTCTGACTGGAAATACTTAAGATCTCATTTGTCAGAGAGTTAACCTGATCTACGCTGCTGCTTTCCTCGATCGCATGATTTAAGACATCTAAGATCTCGTTAACCTTCTGGCTGACCTGTTCCATATTTATACGGGCTGTATTCTCCATATTATCCGCATGCAGCTTCATATTCTTCGAATAATCGTTGATCTCGTTTGACTTCATTGCAATATGCTGGACTTCCTGACTTACAGACTCTGCATTGCCATTGATCGTCGCTGCATTGTTGGCAACCTCCTGCATGGTTGCCGCAAGCTCTTCGGTCAGTGCGGAAAGATCCGATGCACTGTCATTTGAAGTATGGACACTTCCTAATACCTCACTTACGACAATATCCATTCTGGTGGAGTTCTTTGTGATTGTATTGAAAATATTCTGTAACTTCTCCATAAAGGTATTGATACCACGTCCAAGTGCTCCGATCTCGTCATTTGACTTAACCGTTACACGTTTCGTCAGATCACCTTCCCTGCGGTCAATATCCGAAATGATCACAGATAATTCCTTCGCCACCTTCTTCACCGGACGGATAACATGACGCATAACAACAACTGATGCACCAATAATAGAAATAATACTGATGATGATCGTAATAACATTGGTTGTCAGTGCAGTCGTATAAACCGTTGACAACTGATCACGGGACTCCTGTGCTGCCGTGTTGATGTTCGCACTCATACTGTCCATGGCTGTCTGCATTGCACTACCGCCATCGGCAACATCACCATTTGCACAGGCATACGCTCCTGCCGTATCACCCTTCGCACTATATGCCATCAGATTAACGATTGCCTTTTTAAAAGACTTGTAATTTTTGATCAGTGTATTGTAATTATCGACATCCTCTTCGGAAACATACGGTGCATAATCCTTTAAGTTTTCTTCTACCTCTGCTTCCTTCGCTTCAATGTCACCCACAATACCGATCATCGTATCAAAATCCGTTGCAATGATATGGGATAATGCCAGTTTGTGGATGTTCTGTGTCTTTTCCTGGATGGCAGCAAGTTTCGTAATCTCTGACATATGTACATCTGCGATCTCTGACGCATTGTTATTTACGTTGTTGATATTACGGATCGCCATGATATTCGATATGATTGACACAATACCAAGAACCATAACCGGAACCATGATCATGGTTCGTATACTGCTCCGGCGTTTCTTTGTATTCGATGTATTATTTGCATTCTTCATCAACATCATCCTCCCTTACTGTGCATTCGAGGCTGTAATACCCTCAACCATTGTATCTAACTGTTCCTGTAAATCCTTACCGGAAGGATTGCCCTGTGCCATAGATACTCCAAATTCCGCAATCGGTGACCAGTAATTATTACCAATTCGCTGTAAACTCGCAAACCCACTCTGTGCGATCAGTGCCTGGATTGCAGGAGACTTTTTCACTTCATCTGCGGAAGCTGCATTTGTATTAGACGGACCCTGTCCACGCATTTCAAAACGAAGCTTCTGATTCTCTTCACTGGTGATCCACTCCGCAAGCTTAATCGCCCAGTCTGTATGCTTCGAATAAGAATTCACACCAACCAGCTTATATCCGGCAAAAGATGCCATCTGTACCTGTGCATCCCCGCAGGTATAGGTCGGAAGCTTTACCGCACCAAGGTTCTTGCCCCATGCCTTCTGTAATTCCGTTGCTTCCCAGACACCACTGATTCCGGCTGCAATACTTCCATCCTTTGCTCCGGCAGCGAGACCTTCATCATTTGTATTGATAAATCCCGGATTTGCAGAAATTGCAAGCATCGCCTGTGCAACATCTACACCCTTGATCTTATAATCCTTAGAATTCCAGTCACAATGATTGGAAATACCATCCTCATTTAAGCCAAGTTCCATACCCGTATTTCCAAAGAAGGAATACAGATACCAGCCGGAGCTCCAGTCCATGGCAACCTTCTTTTCAGCGGCTGCCGCAGCATTTAACATGCCGTCTAAGGTCTTTACATCCTCATCGCTGAATACGGACTTATCATAAAACATAAAATATCCGTTGTCCGCAGTCAGTGGATATGCATATAGATCATCTCCGATCGATGCTGCTGTAACTGCGCCCTCTGCATTTGCAGCCTTGATCGCATCCGCATTTTCACTGATCGGCTTAAGCACTCCGGAAGCAGCCAGTGCCATTAACTGGTCATCTGCAAATGTAAATACATCTGCCGCTTCCTCTACATTACCAAGTAAAATATCACGGCATTCAGACTCTGACTGTTCCCCGGTCGTAATGTCAAAATCTGCCTGTCCTGCATACTCCTGCTTGAAATTATCTACGATCTGCGTCAGAAGTTCATTATCCTCCTTCGCTCCCCAGACCGTCAGTGACACCTTACCGGTAGTCTCTGTAGAATTCTCCGTGCTGTTAATTGCTTCCAGTCCGTCTACCTGCTTTTGCGCAGCGACCTTTCCGCAGCCGGAAAACATTCCTAGTGATACAATACCAGTCAAAAAAACAATGCTCCTTTTCTTCATCTCGTGTTCCATCCTCTCTCTAATCAGTTTATACCAGATAATCTCTCTACATGTATTTATGTCAAATCTTCTTATGGCCCGAACATGAAAGAAGAGACATTTTTGAATGCCTCTTCTTTTTATGGCACAATAGTACCATTTTCCCATATGTAACGTCAACGTTTTCGTAAAATTATCGTAAAAATCATACATTCTGTATATTTTCTACTGTTATAACAGTTGTTCAAAGGAAATAATATACACATCTGCCAGCTTCCGGATTGCTTCCTTCTCGTAAGAAGAGTGGATATCTTCTACACCAACCGTATGGTATCCACCCATTTTCGCGCCTTCAATACCCTTTAAAATATCTTCAAAGACCACACATTCCTCTGCTTTGAGACCAATTTTTGCGGCTGCACAGTCATAGACATCCGGGAATCCCTTCGCACGCTTTACTTCTGTCGTTACTGCAAATGCATCAAAATACGGCAAAATACCATGATGCTCCATGCACGGATAAAACAACCGCTCGTCCGAAGATGTTGCCGCTGCAATCTTTACGCCATCCTGTTTCAGCTTTTCCAAATACTCCCGTACATACGGCTTTAATGGTACTTCATATGTATATGCATGGATCGCCATTGCAAACCATTCATCCATGATCGCTTCCGGTGATTCCTTCAGATCAAAGCGTGCGATCGTATAATCGGCTGCGTCCTTAAAGTTCTTCGCCGTGATCGCTTTTAAATAATCATCCGGCACTTCAAATCCGCGCTTTCCAAGAAAGTCCACATCAATCTGCCGCCAGACACCCATCGAATCGAAAAGAGTGCCATCTAAGTCAAAGATAGCACCCTTATAATTTTCCTTCAGATATACTTTTTCCATCTGCATTACATCCGTTCCGGTGCAGAGAAGCCAAGTACATCGATACAGATCTCTAATGCACGCTTTGTCAGCTCTAATAACCGGATATAAGAAGCCTGGATCTCTTCCTTCTCCTCTGCCATGATCTTCGTCTCATGGTAGAAGTGATTTAATGCATTGGCAAGATCATATACATAAGAGCATACCTTATGTGGAGCAACCTCTTCAAATGCGTTCTCCATCATACCATTAAATCTGCTTAAGACTAACATTAAAGCCTTCTCACTCTCGGAGTGTGCCGGAAGAAGCTTTGCATGGTCTGCATTTTTTCCTGCTTCCTTATATTTATTCAGGATGGACTTCATACGCACGATCGTATAAAGGATGTATGGACCGGTGTTTCCTTCAAAGGAAGTGAAACGATCCATATCAAAAATATAATCCTTGGATGCCTGATTTGACAGATCTCCATATTTTACTGCGGAAAGTGCTACGACCTTTGCGGTTTCATGCGCTTCTGCCTCATCCATCGTGCGATTTTCCGTAATCTTTTTATACATTTCTTCATTGATACCGGAGATCAGTGTCTCTAAACGCATGACACCGCCTTCTCTTGTCTTAAACGGCTTTCCGTCCTTGCCATTCATGGTACCAAAGCCTAAAAACTGTAACTCTGTATCTTCATCTACCAGGTGTGTCTTTCTTGCACAACGGAACACCTGGGTAAAATACAGTTCCTGACGCTTATCTACCACATAGATGATCTTATCCGGGTGATAATCCTTCATTCTCCAGACAATCGTTGCAAGATCCGTCGTATTATATAAGGATGCTCCGTCTGACTTTAAGATCATACATGGCGGGATTTCCTTGGTATCGGTATCTTCCTTGACATCAACGACCAATGCTCCATCGCTGATATATGCATAACCGTCATCCTTCATCTTCTGTACCATGTCAGGAATATATGGCTGGGCATCTGATTCGCCCTTCCATAATTCAAAGGAAACATTCAGATTCTCATAGTTCTTTTTCAGGTCGGTAACCGAAACATTCAGGATATGGGAAAGCAATGCCTGATAGCCGCGTCTGCCATGCTGTAACTCATAGGTTGCCTGCATCGCTTCTTCCTTGAACTTCTCATCGACCTTTGACTTGCCACTGGCAGTCGGATAGATATCTTCCAGTTCAGAGATCGTAAACGGTGCTTCCGTCGGATACTCTCCTTCATAGGAATCATCAAAATAAACCAGATCCGGCTGACGAAGCTTCAGCTCTGTAATGATCAGTCCCATCTGAAGTCCCCAGTCACCTAAGTGGACATCGCCGATCATCTCATGTCCCATAAACTTACCGATCCGCTTGATACTCTCACCGATGATCGCTGAACGCAGATGTCCGACATGTAACGGCTTTGCAACGTTTGGTCCGCCGTAATCAATCATAATACGCTTTGGATGCCTGGTTTTCTCACATCCAAGACGCTCTTCATCCGCCTGCATCTCCTGTAAATATCCTGCCAGATACTCCTTAGAGATCTTCAGATTCATAAATCCCGGCTTCACTGCTTCGACCATCTCAAACATCGGATTGCCCTGTAACTGTTCTACAACCGCTTCTGCGATCATGATCGGTGCCTTTTTATATTCCTTCGCTGCCGCCATTGCACCATTACACTGATACTCACACAGATCCGGTCTGTTTGACAGAGTGACCTTTGCATACTTTGCATCCAGTCCGGCTGCTTCAAATGCACTGACCATTTCCTCTGTTATCACATCAAGAATTTTTTTCATTGTCCTTCGTTCCTTTCATTGTCACGTCACAAACTCTGACCAATGTCGCTTTTTCTATTCTATACACTGTAGCCGCAAATGTCAAAACATTTTTTAGGTAAAAAAGTTCTCCGCGACCTCTATCGAAGCAATCTTCTCTACCTCGCCGGTCAGATATACCGTCATATCATCCGCGATCTCCACACGCAGATCCCCGCCCGGCATCTCCACACAGACATCCGCACCGGTCAGTCCCATTCGGTAAGCCGCCGCTGCCGCTGCGCAGGCACCTGTTCCGGAGGCTAAGGTATATCCGGCTCCCCGCTCATAGATTTCTATCTGGATATGCCCTTTATCGATCACATGACAGAGCTGCATATTGATCCGCTGCGGGAAATAAGGTGCATTCTCTACATATGGTCCAAGTGCCTTCGCCTTTTTATCATTGACTTCTTCCATCATAATGACGCAGTTCGGATTCCCCATCGAAACACAGGTGGCATTATAGAGGCTGTCGTGAAAGATCAATGGTTCATTGACGATCTCATCCGTGACCAGACTTCCATCCCGCTTTTTGATCCTTGGCAGTGGCGCACCCGCAAACCGTGCCTGCCCCATATTGACACGCATCCGGCTTCCGTCTTCACTTAAGAATTCAATCATCACATCGCCTGCCTTTGTCATCAGCACAAACGGTTCTCTTTTTATGTAGCCCTCATCTAACAGATATTTTGCAAAAATACGGACACCATTGCCACTCCGTTCCGCCTCACTTCCATCCGGGTTAAAGATCTTCACATAGATTTTTCCCTGCTCCATCAGTGGTCCATACAGTATTCCATCCGCACCCACACCGATATTGCGCCTGCACATCCGTACAATATGGCGTTCCTGCATCCGGATCTCATTCTTATTCGGATCAAGCACCAGATAATCATTGCCTAATCCATGATACTTTTTCAATGTCAGAAATTTCTGCATATAGTTTCCGATCCTGTACTCTTTCCTTATATTATATAGAAAGAACAGGTGTCCTATGCAAAAAACCGGTCATTTCAATCTCATTTCAATCGAAATAACCGGTTTTGTATCCATATTATCCTATATAATCATTGCCAAATCTTTAATCTTCATATCCGTTTGGATTGTTCTTCTGCCATCTCCAGGAATCTGCACACATCTCACGGATGCCGTATTTTGCCTCCCAGCCAAGCTCACGCTTTGCCTTGGATGGATCGCAGTAACAGGTTGCGATGTCACCCGGACGTCTTGGCTTGATCGTGTATGGAATCTTGACTCCGTTTGCTTCCTCGAAGTTCTTTACGATGTCTAACACGCTGTAACCATGACCCGTTCCTAAGTTGTAGATAGAAAGTCCTTCGTTATCCTCTAACTTCTTGATTGCCTTTACATGACCGATCGCAAGATCTACGACATGGATGTAATCTCTGACACCAGTTCCATCCGGTGTATCATAGTCGTTGCCGAATACGCCAAGCTCTTTTAACTTTCCGACTGCTACCTGTGTGATATACGGCATCAGGTTGTTCGGGATACCGTTTGGATTCTCTCCCATCGTTCCTGACGGATGTGCACCGATCGGATTGAAGTAACGAAGAAGGATCACATTCCATTCCGGATCTGCCTTCTGAATGTCCATAAGGATCTGCTCTAACATGGACTTCGTCCAGCCATATGGATTGGTACACTGTCCCTTCGGGCACTCCTCTGTGATCGGGATCATCACCGGATCACCATAGACGGTTGCCGAAGATGAGAAAATAATGTTCTTACAGCCATTTTTACGCATCACATCTACTAACGTCAATGTTCCTGCAATATTGTTATTGTAGTATTCCCAAGGCTTTGCAACGGATTCACCAACTGCCTTTAAACCGGCAAAGTTAATACAGCTTTCGATCTGTTCCTTTTTAAATACTTCGTCTAACCGCTCGCGGTCTAAGACATCACCCTTATAAAAGGTAACCTTTTTCCCGGTCAATGCTTCTACACGCTCTAAGGACTTCTCACTGGAATTTGCAAGATTGTCGTATACAACGACCTCATATCCTGCATTCAACAGTTCTACACATGTGTGACTGCCAATATAACCTGCTCCACCTGCTACTAAAATTGCCATATGCCCACGCTCCTTTTCTTTATCCTATATACTACATGTGAAAATGCTCCACATGATATGCCTGATCCTATTGTATCATTTCATCTGACAAATGCCAAACAATATTCTTGTTTTCACCAAAAATGTTGCATAGTTTTTCTCTGCAAAGTAATGTTCATTTGCTCTTTCTATTGTCAGTATAATCTATCCTGTAATTGAATAATAGGAAAAAATGTATAACATATATGTCATTTTGTTGCATCATACCGTTTTTCTGCTTATAATGATGGTAACAGTTCGAATCGAAAGGATACCTGCCATGGAACAGAAATATAAAAACTCCTACAAAAACAGCAAACGCGAGCTTGTCTCACTTGCCGTCTATAATGTCGGCTTCCAGAAATGTGAACCTGCCTATCAGTGGGGACCGGGCGTACGTGACCATTACCTGATCCATCATGTACTATCCGGCAGTGGCTATTACCAGACACCGAATGCCACCTATACCCTGCATGCCGGTGATACATTCCTGATCTATCCACAGACAGAGATCACTTACTTTGCAGACAAGCATACCCCTTGGGAATATGCCTGGGTGGGATTTAACGGCAGTGATGCCACAGCAATCTTAAATGCGACTGACTTTTCGAAGGCTCATCCGGTGATCCCGACCGGGCCAATTTCCGATACCATCAAGGAGCATCTGCTCGGTATCTATGATGCCCGTGGCAACGGATTCATGGAATCGGTAGAAATGACCGGCAGACTCTATCAGACTCTTGCACTTTTTATGAAGCATGCAAATACAAACGAGCAGTTAAACACCGCCGGAAGCTATGTGCAGACCGCGATCTCGTATATCTCTGCCAACTATTCCTTCCCAATCACGGTAGAAGATATTGCCCACTATGTCGGTGTCAGCCGCAGCCACCTTTTCCGTTCCTTCGAGACAATCTTACAACAATCCCCCAAGGAATATCTGACTGCTTTCCGCATCCGCCAGTCCTGCCATCTGCTTGAGCATTCTTCGCTCTCGATCAATGCCATCGCCAATTCCGTCGGCTTTGATAACGGACTGTATTTTTCAAAGACCTTCCATAAGTTAAAGGGAATGCCGCCAAGAGAATACCGCAAAAAGAATCTCTCCTAGCTTCCCATTTCCACACTAAAAAGGACAGACACAAATGTGCCTGTCCTCTTTCTATTCACCAAAAGGTATATCTTCTGATACTGATTAAGCAAGCTTGGATTTTGCAAGCTCTGCTAATGTAGCAAATCCAGCTGCATCGTTAACAGCCATCTCAGCTAACATCTTACGGTTCATCTCAACACCAGCTAACTTTAATCCATACATGAACTTGCTGTAAGATAATCCGTTCATTCTTGCTGCTGCGTTGATACGAGCGATCCATAACTGTCTGAACTGTCTCTTTCTCTGCTTTCTACCAGCATAAGAACTTGTTAAGGCTCTCATAACAGACTGTTTTGCAACTCTGTACTGTTTTGATCTAGCTCCTCTGTAGCCCTTTGCTAATTTTAATGTTCTATTATGTCTTTTCTTAGCGCCTAAGCCGCCTTTTACTCTTGCCATTTTTCAATCCTCCTTAACTAATTCTTATAAATATGGTAAAATCTTCTTCATATTCTTAACATTGGATGCATCAACAGTTGTTGCTTTTCTAAGATTTCTCTTATTCTTTGTTGTCTTCTTTGTTAAGATATGTCTCTTATAAGCTTTATTTCTTTTTAATTTTCCTGTTCCTGTTGCTTTGAAACGCTTTGCAGCGGCTCTGTTTGTTTTCATTTTTGGCATGATATGTTCCTCCTTAAAATAAATTATTTTTTCTCTGCCAACACCATGCTGATGCTTCTGCCTTCCAGCTTCGGTGCTTTTTCCACTACTGCCACTTCCGCAAGCTCTTTTGCGAAGTCATCAAGAATATGCTTGCTTGCCTGCATGTGTGCCATTTCTCTACCACGGAAACGTAAGGTCACTTTAACCTTATCTCCCTTAGAAAGAAACTTCTTCGCAGCATTCATTTTTGTATTCAGATCGTTACTATCGATGTTTGGTGACATACGGATTTCTTTGATCTCAACAGTTTTCTGTTTTTTCTTTGCTTCTTTTTCTTTTCTTGCAAGCTCATAACGGTATTTACCGTAATCGATAATCTTACATACCGGTGGCTTTGCAGTAGGAGCAATCTTTACAAGATCAAGGTCTGCATCCTGTGCAAGCTTATAAGCTTCTCTCGCTGACATAATGCCAAGCTGTTCTCCGTCTTCACCAATCAGGCGGACTTCCTTATCTCTGATTTGTTCGTTGATCATTAAATCGCTAATGGTCGTGCACCTCCAAATTAATATAAATGAAAAAAGTGGATAGGCAGACTATCCACTTTCAAGATTCAAAACATAATCTCATATAATGACGCTTAGTCGCTTAATTGCGCTAAGGTGAGAGTGGATACTCTACTTTGCTTATTACAACTTAGACATCATAACACAGGTATACCGAAACGTCAACAGCAAAATCGTATTTTAGTCATTTTTCACTTCAAATGACTGCATCCGGTATGCTTTTCCACTTCCCTGTACACATTCTGTCTGTAAATGATCGTCCTTCTTTACATAGATCAGATCCTCATCATCGGAGAACTTCATCTTATATAAGGCATCATCATCACCTGTTAAGTATACATAGGTGTTCCCGTCAATGTCAACATATTTTATTCCGGTAACCGTAAATTCGCGGGTCTCGGTTTCTTCTTCTGTATCTATATCGGTATTCTCATCCGCCGCAGCATCCGCTTCATCTGTTTCCTCTGATACATTCGAACCGATCAGCTTGCGATATTTGGCAAAACATTCATCTAAGGTTGCTGCGGTTGTAACCTTATTATAGGATTCTACATTGACCATGGCATATAACTTGACAATCCCGCTGGCATCCTTTAATACCATTACATACGTCGGCTGTTCGTCTACATTGATCAGGGAAGGGAAGGATGCACGGTAACGCTTCTCCTGTACCTCACCTTCTGCCGCTGACATGGCAGAGCTTTCATCCGCACCTGCCACGGTATAATAATGCGCCTCAGAGGTACGTTCGTTCACCAGAATAAAGCCGATATTCGATGCATCGTCATTGACAGATGTCACTCCGGTATAGATCCAGATGTCCCCATCCTTTGCCACATAACCGTAATCCGGTGTGTAGCTGCCACTGTCATCGTCATCATCGCTGCTGTCTGTATCGATCGTCTCGGTACACTTCTTACAGCCTTTTTTCCCGAAAATACTGTTTAAAAATCCGTTTGAAAGTTCTCCGTACCAGTCATACTGCTCGACTAAAAGATCTCCGTCAAAGACATCATCTACCCATGAAGGAATCTCGGAAACCGGATAATAGGTACTGCTTCCGTCTACCGGGTTACAGACGATTGCACCCTGTACGGTCTCACCGCCAAATACACCGATCGTATAATCTGCAACGCTTGCTACATAATAAGGATTGCCTTCCTCATCGATTTCAAAATGAATATTATAAAAGATCTTTGTCGGATACTGCGCTCTTAAATGACGCCTTAAATCCTTGGAAAAATAAGCAGATGGCACATAGTTCATGCCCTGATCCATCGCAACGTACTCTGCACTCTGACCGACCGGATCTACCTTAACATAACCCGGAACACCGTTTGCCTTATTGCCCATATACTTGAAAAATCCGGCATAATCTAACGCAGACACTTTCACCGGACTGCCTAAAAGATCGATCTGGGTATAATCCTCAGACACATTGTACTGGCTGACCACCTCTGACAGGCTTCCGATCTCGCGGTTACCCAATAAGATCGCACTGTCGGTATCCATCAGCGCAATCTTTGATATTGCAGTCGCCTGATCAAGATCTTCCGTAAAATTATACTCCTTCGTCTCTAACACCGATGCATATGCTGCTGCATGGAACATCTTCGAACCGAAGAATCCAAGTAATAGAAACATTAAAAGTCCGACTCCTACCACTGCAAAGCTGATTCCTGCACCCTTACCCAGGGTATCCATCTGCTTCGTGCCATTCACGATCATCCGGTGCAGAATAAAAAAGATGCCTGCCGGCAGTGCACAGATTAAAATCACAAACAGCCACAATCCAACCGAATGAATATTAATTGCCGGAAGCAGCAGATAATACATGAGTGCTACCCAGACAATCCAGATCACCGTCAGTACAACTGCCGGTGCCTTACTGACACGCCCTACTTCCTGATTCTTGTACTTCTTTTTTCCCATAATCTAAAATCCTCTCCATCGATTATTGTATTAGTTGACTATTACAGTATAACACATATGGATAATTTTGCAAGAGGAAATTCCATGTGCTATAATGAACGCAAGCAATAAGCAGTGCCAAAAGTGAATCAGATAAAATTGTCTGCTTGCAGAACATATTTTATCTGATACGCTTTTGATAGTGCGCACGCACGTACAGCGAGAAAATCTGTGATTTTCGAGATGTGCACTGCGAATGTTTGTTGCAATTTCGAAAGCTCGCAGAACGGAGAAATTGTAATTATTATATATACTCTATAATGATAGCGCGCACGCAAACAGAACACAGATACACTTATAGAATCGAGGAACCTGCTATGAACAATGCCGTTGACCTTCATGTACATTCCACCTTTTCAGATGGTACTTATACCCCGAAAGAACTTGTGGCTCTTGCTGCCGCAAAAGAACTTCGTGCCATGGCACTGACCGACCATGATACCGTAGCAGGAGTTCCGGAGGCTCTTGCTGCCGCTTCCGCATATCCAAAGCTTGAGATCCTTCCGGGCGTGGAGCTTTCCTGCGAATACGAAGGAAAGGAAGTGCATATGCTCGGACTTTTGATCGATCCGGCGGATCAGACATTGCAGATACATTTAAAGGAGTTTCAGGATGGACGGAACAACCGGAACCGGAAAATGGTAGAACTGCTGGCAGAACATGGGCTTGCGATCGATTACGAAGATCTGCTGGCAGAAAACCCGGACTGTGTCATCACCCGTGCAAATATCGCAAGGTATCTGGTTGAACACCAACTGGTCACAGACCGGAATACCGTATTTGCAAAATATCTCGGCGATCACTGCTGCTGTTTTGTACCGCGCAAAAAGATCAGCCCGACCGATGCGATCGGACTGATCCATCAGGCAGGTGGACTTGCTTTTCTTGCCCACCCGATCCTCTATCACTTCAGTGACAACGCACTTGACACACTCGTGCAGAAACTGTGTGATGCCGGATTAGACGGCATCGAAGCAATCTATTCCACCTATCATGCCGTTGATGAACGCAATATCAAAGAGCTTGCACGCAGACACCATTTACTGCTCTCCGGCGGTTCCGACTTTCATGGCGAAAATAAGCCCAAGATCCAGCTTGGCACCGGACTTGGGCGGATGTATGTACCATATGAACTTGTAGAAAAGATGCGGGCACTTAACCCATAAGATACAGCATCTGGTCTAAGGCTCTGCGTGCCAGCGGCTCGTATTCTGCATCCACAACAACTTCCTTTTTCTTACCCTGCAAGGCTTCTAATACACCTTCTAAGGTATTCTTTTTCATATTGCCGCAGATCTGTTTAACCGATACTGCATGAAAGACCTTATCCGGATTGCGTTTCTGTAATTCATAAAAGACACCGACTTCCGTGCAGATCAAGAACTCCTTGGCATCGGATGCGGTTGCATAATCTATGATCTGTGAGGTACTTCCGACGAAATCGCATTCCTCTAACAGATCACCAGTGCATTCCGGGTGTGCCAGGCAAAGCGCATCCGGATATTTTTTCTTTGCTTCTAGTAACTCATCCTTCGATATACTGTTATGTACATGACAAAAGCCTTCATTATAGATAAACTCTTTTTCCGGGAGCTGCTTTGCAATAAAGTGCGCCAGATTCTTATCCGGGATAAAGAAAATATGCTTGTTCGGCAATTTCTTCACAATAGCGACTGCATTCGACGAGGTAACACAGACATCTGCCACAGACTTGATCCGTGTCGTTGCATTGACATAGCAGACCGTTGCCAGATCCTCATACGTCTCCTTTACCTGTTTTACATAATCAAGATCGACCATGTGTGCCATCGTGCATTCTGCATTGTCATCTGCCATATAGACTGTTTTGTCCGGGTTTAAGATCTTTGCACTCTCACCCATGAACTTCACGCCGCAAAAGACGATCACCTGCTGGCTTAATTCCTTTGACTTTTTGGCAAGAAAGTAGGAATCTCCGACATAATCCGCAATCTCCTGGATCTCTTTTCCAACATAATAATGTGCTAAGATCACTGCATTATTTTCTTTTTTTAATTTCTGTATTTCCTTTACGATTTCTGTTTGCTCTGACATCTTCTTCCTCATTTCCGTACACATTTGTTGTAAGGGAGCAAAACACATTCTTTTCACCGGCACTTACAACGAATCGTATCCCTAAATATAATAAAACCTACTATTTCAGTAGGTTTTATTATACGAAACATATGCGTGTATGTCAATCTTTTCTATTTAATTATTCATCTCCAAAAACTGCACGGTAATCTGCCTGGAACTTCGCAATTCCCTGATCCGTCAACGGGTGCTTTGTCATCTGCTCGATCACCTTATATGGAACGGTCGCAATATCCGCACCTGCAAGTGCACAGTCTGTTACATGGATCGGATTACGGACGGATGCTGCAATGATCTTAGTCTCATATCCGTAAATATCAAAGATCTCTGCGATCGTGCGTACCAGTTCGATGCCCGGCTGGCTGATGTCATCAAGTCTTCCAAGGAACGGAGATACATAGGCTGCGCCTGCCTCTGCTGCAAGCAGTGCCTGATTTGCCGAAAAGATCAGTGTTACATTCGTCTTGATCCCCTCTGCGGACAGTACCTTTACCGCCTTTAAGCCCTCTACGGTCATTGGGATCTTTACAACCATATTCTTATGTATGGCTGCAATCTCACGTCCCTCGCGGATCATTCCCTCTGCATCGGTTGTCGTTGCCTTTACTTCCCCACTGATCGGTCCATCCACGATCGATGTGATCTCTTTGATAACTTCTGTAAAGTCTCTGCCTTCCTTTGCGATCAGGGATGGATTCGTGGTAACACCACAGATCACACCCATATCATTTGCTTTTCTGATGTCGTCTACATTTGCTGTGTCAATAAAAAATCTCATGTCTGTTTCTCCTTCTCCTGTTATTTTACATCTGTGTAAATGGATTCTCCGTTGGATAAAGCATTCCCTTTGGCCGATTAAAGTCGATCTCCTCCACCGAAACACCCAGATACCGGAACACCTCATAAAGTGTCTTGCCGTAATTTCCGAATGCAACCGCTCCGTGATGCGGATAATTCTTCTCGATCAGGACATGACGATAGAATCTTCCCATCTCAGGAATCGCAAAAATACCAATGCTTCCAAAGGATCTGGTTGCAACCGGAAGAACCTCACCCTGTGCAATATAGGCACGGATCTTCGCATCGGAGGTACTCTGAAGACGATAGAAGGTAATCTCTCCAGGTGCAATATCTCCTTCTAGTGTACCATTTGTCACTTCCTCGGGCAAGCTTCTTGCCATGATCAACTGATTCTTCATTTCACAGAATGCCAGCTTGCTTGATGGTGTATTTCCACAGTGGAAGCCCATGAAGGTATCCTTTAAGGTGTAAGCAAATCTGCCCCGGATGCCCTGTTCATAGAGATCTGCCGGAATAGAGTTATTAATATCAAGAAGTGTCACCGCATCCTGACTGATCACCGTTCCGATGAACTCGCTGAGTGCTCCATAGATGTCTACTTCACAGGACACCGGGATTCCCTGCTTTGTCAGACGGCTGTTGACATAACATGGAACAAATCCAAACTGTGTCTGGAATGCCGGCCAGCACTTTCCGGCGATCGCAACAAAGTCACGGCTCCCCTTATGTGCTTCGACCCAATCAAGCAGCGTCAGCTCATACTGCGCCAGCTTTGCTAAAATCTCCGGCTTCTTATTGCCGTCACCAAGTTCTTTTTCCATATCTGCAACCACATCTGCAATCCGCGCATCCCCTGCATGCTTGTTATATGCTTCAAACAGATCCAGCTCTGAATTCTCTTCGATCTCCACACCTAGATTGTAAAGCTGCTTGATCGGTGCAAACTCATGGATCATATCTGCACACTCGTCTGCTGTTCCCACCGGGTATTCCGGTATGTAAGCCTTTAAGTTACGAAGCTTCAGATTATAGCTTGCATTTAAGACACCACAGTAGGCATCGCCCCGTCCCTGTACCAGATTATCTCCGGTCTCTTCTGCCGCGGCAACAACCATGCCAGGTCCGTCAAATTCCTTGATCAGAAGTGTCTCTGCACTTTCCGGTCCAAAGTTTCCAAGATATACAACAAGGGCATTGACACCTGCTTCCTTTATATCGGCAAGTGCTTTTCGCATATCCGATTCATTTTCCACACATACCGGACACTCATAGATCTCACCGTATTTTTCCCGGTAAGACTTTACCACTGCCTTTCTGCGGTTCTCTGATAAGCTCATTGGAAAACAGTCACGGCTAACTGCTACAATTCCGATCTTTTCTTCTGGCATATTCTTCATCATCTTCTTCTCCTTTTCCTATCTGATACAGATATTCGCTCCTTTTAATCCGATAAAACTGCCCTCTGGCAATCCCCCATCAATATGACCGATCAGCCATTTGTTCACCGCTGCAAGCAGTTGATCCTCACCTGCCGCCTTATGTACACCTGTTAACGGTTCATTCGTACCCTTTGGCAGTACGATCACATCCCGGAATCCGCTTTCTGATGCCTGACAGGGTGCATAGTGTAATGTAGTCGCATACAGTTCTACCGCAGCCCCTGCCCTTACCACAAATGCTTCCACCTGATCCGTTTCATAGGTAAGATCATCTGCAATATCCTGTTCACTGCCAAGCAAAAGGATCAGATCTGTCATGGCAATGTTTACCTCTGAGGAACGGTGATATTCTAAGGCATTGAGCCGGTCATTTTTTCCGTTGCAATAGCCTACCTGTACCGGAAGCTCTCCAAAGATCTCTGTCTGTAAGATCCCTGCCGCCTTTGTCTGTTCAAGTGCTGCAACGGATGGCTCATAGACTACCTCTTCCGGTAACGGGGTCTGTTCCATCTGCGTCTTAAGCTCATCGATCACATCGTCTGTAAAAGATGGCGTATCAAGCACTCTTCCGTATTTTTGAAATCTCTTGTCTGTCACTTCGTAAATCTGCATAGCTACCTCCTTATGATGAAAGCTTTTCAAACAGCGGCTTACATGCCGGATAGATCTCACGGAACTTCCGGTAACATGCTTCGTACTTTGCCGCAAGCTCCGGCTTTGGCCGGATCGTTTCCTTCACCGTTACGATCGAACGTACTGCTTCTTCCACACTCTGATATGCACCACAGGCAACTGCTGCAAGCATTGCCGCGCCCATGGCAGGTCCTTCTTCACTCTTTGGCACTTCAACGGTAATATTTAAGATATTAGCGATCATTTCCTTCCAGAGCGGGCTTTTTGCTCCACCGCCACAGATCTTCGTCGAGCGGATATCCATACCGAGTGATCTTGCAACCTCAAAGGAATCCCTGAGTGCAAATGCAACCCCCTCTAACACTGCCTGTGTCATATCTGCCCGGTTCGTATCCATCGTCATTCCGATAAAAGTACCACGCGCCTTCGGGTCATTGTGTGGGGAACGTTCTCCCATCAGATACGGCAGAAAGTACACATGGTTTTCTCCCAGCTTTGTGATGGCTTCCTGCTCCTTTCCGTAATCCTTTGTTCCGATGATCTCATCCATCCACCATTTGTTACAGGATGCTGCGGATAACATACATCCCATCAGATGATAGCTGCCATCTGCATGATCAAAGGAATGCAGTGCATTATTCGCATCCACCTGAAACTTCTTCGATGCGATAAATACCGTGCCGCTGGTTCCAAGCGAAATATTACAGACACCTTCTCCCACCGTTCCGGTACCGACTGCTGCCGCTGCATTGTCTCCTGCTCCAGCTGCGATCACTACCTGATCGGAGAGTCCAAGCTCTTTTGCAAGCTCCGGACGGATCGTTCCGACTGCTTCATAGCTTTCAAACACTTCCGGCAGCCATTCCCTTTTTATGTCACAGATCTTACACATCTGCTCTGACCATCCGCGGTTTCTCACATCGAAAAACAAGGTTCCGGACGCATCGGAAACATCCGTTGCATGGACACCGCTTAACCGGTAGCACAGATAATCCTTCGGCAGCATAAGCTTATGGATTCTTGCAAACGCTTCCGGTTCATGCTTTTTCATCCATAGTACCTTTGGTGCGGTAAATCCGGCAAAAGAAATATTTGCCGTATATTCCGACAGTGTCTTTTTTCCGATTTCTTCATTCAGATACCTGCACTCTTCTTCGGTACGGCTGTCATTCCAGAGGATCGCCGGCCGGATCACCCGGTCATTTTCATCGAGCACCACGAGTCCGTGCATCTGTCCTCCGAAGCTGATCCCTGCCACCTTGCTCTTATCGCAGTCAAGCAGCAGTTCCTTTAAACCATCTATACTCTGTTCGTACCAGTCATACGGGTTCTGCTCTGACCAGCCCGGCTGCGGAAACGTGATCGGATATTCACGATTCGTACTCTTTACGATCGTGCCGTCCTCTGCCATTAAAAGCAGCTTGACTGCCGACGTTCCTAGATCTATTCCTATATAATACATATCAATTATCCTGCCTTTCCTCTGCCCTGTAAGCATCTGACCACATACCATATTTTATCTATGCGCTGTAAGTCTGATGTCTGTAAGCGAACTTCCGATCACATAATCTCTGTGCTCCGGTTCTTCTTCCACGGTAATAAAGACCTTTTTTTCTTCTCCTGCCTTCAGATATACTTTTTCAAAGCCCTTTAATTCCTTCACCGGTGCGTCCTCGCCTTCCCTTGCAAGCCGGTACACCTCAACGATCTCTGCACCATCCATAGAACCGGTATTTTTCACATAGCAGGAAACTTCGTGCTTCGCATCGTCTGTCTGCATGTCCCGGTAAGCAAAGGTCGTATAAGACAGTCCATAGCCAAACGGGAACTGCGGCTGAATGTTCTGCTTTTCATTGTAACGGTATCCGACATAGACACCTTCTTTATAACTTACACTTTCCCTTACTGCAAAGGTTCCCACTGCATGCGCCGAGCAGTCGGTATGCTTTTTATAAAAGGTCTCCGGCAGCTTTCCAGACGGATTCACCGCACCAAGCAAGACATCTGCCAATGCATTGCCGCCCTCGGTTCCTGCATACCAGCCCCAAAGCAGTGTGTCTGCCTGATCGATCCATGCTCCCATTTCAACCGGACTGCCTGCAAGCAATACTACGATCATATCCGGTCTTACCTCTAGCAGCTCCCGGATCAGAAGATCCTGTTCGTATGGCAGCTTCATATCTGCCCTGTCATTGCCTTCGCTGTCATGATCATGGTTCAAGCCGCCGATATAGATGACGGTATCGTATTCCCCGGCAAGCGCTGCCAAGTACATGATCGCGCCCCAGCCAAGACCTTTCCAGGTGTTCCACAAGAGCATCTGTAACCATACATGTTCGCCACTGTCTAGGATCTTAAGCGGTTCACTGATCCAGCCCAGATTCTGTAAGACGGTGTTTAACATTCCACTGCTTGAGAACAGGCAAAACGCTACGGAATAAACAAGTGTCCAACTGATGAAGTTCGGCAGCGTTGTAAAGGTCTGTACCAGATTCTTGAACCATTTGCATTTGATCTCATTTAAGAATACCGCAAATAGTACCGGCAGAAATGATGTTGCGATTCCGAGAAGACTCATTGCAAAGGTGTTCTTCATTACCTGAACAAGCTGTGTTACCTGCGTCGGATTGCTGAATAAGGTTTTAAACCACTTCAGTCCAACGAATTCACACTGTAATAATTTTAATGGTGCACGGTAATCATATAGAGCATAAATCCATCCATGCAATGGGAAATAGGAGAACAGAAAACTTAAGATCAAAAACGGAAGGATCAACAGGAATAATTTTTTTCCTTCCCAGTTTTTCTTTTTCTTTCTCTGGCTCTCTAATGCTGTTATCTGCATATTGCTCGACCTCCTTCTTTAACTGTCTAAATTGTAGCATGGCAGATTTCTACCTCATACCGTAAAAATTGCACCTGACTTCTTGTAAATCTTAGATTTTTCTCACTTTTTTTAGGGAATCTCTTTTTTTTCCGGTATTCCGCCTCTGATTTTTCCTGTATTTTCCTGCACAAAAAAAGAACCGTCAAAAACGGTTCATTTCCATCCTCAGCATCTTAGCTTTTTGCTGTATAGGAATTCCAGCGGAATCTCCTATACAGCAAAACATAAAGGGTACGATGCTTTCGCACCGTACCCTTTATGCATAACTTCCGACCTTCATATTGTAGTTGAAAAATCTTGCATCTTTCGTGTAACCGGTTGTATTACAGAGAACATCCTGTTCTGCATATGCCTTGTCACACGCGCCTTTGAAAACTTCTTCAAAGGTACCACTCTTCTTATGATGCATGGTCTCTTCCTGCTCACGCTTCTTCGACTTTGCATCAATGGTAGCTGTTACAATTACAACTGATGGAACCTTGAATAATTCACCATATCCGTATGCGGCTGATCCCTCCCTGGATGCATATTTCTTCTAGTTCACTATATATATCGGATATTTCTTTAAAAACTTTAGTCTTTTTTCTATGTTTTCTTTATTTTTTTGCATTTCACTATTATTTTCAGATTATTCAGTCGGATAAATCCATCTTCCCTTAGACCGGTTCTGCCGGAATAAAGACACGATCCTTGCACACATCACTGTTTTTTGGAACTGCCGCAACTGCTTCCTCACAGAACTGCTCCTGGGAATTCACAAGCACCTTTCCACGCTTATCGATCTTCTCATAGACACCTTCTGCCGTAAGGACATGCGCCTTCGTATTATCGGCAAGCTCTACCTCTAAGATATGCATGACACTCTTTTTTAACTTCTTGTCTTCTACCGGGAAGATGATCTCCACACGACGGTCAAGGTTACGCGGCATCCAGTCGGCACTTCCCATATAGACTTCTTCAAGTCCATCATTGTAGAAGTAGAAGATTCTGCTGTGCTCTAAGAAGTTACCTACAATCGAACGGACACGGATATTCTCGCTGACACCCGGTATTCCAACCTTCAGACAACAGATACCACGCACAACGAGATCGATCTGTACGCCTGCGGAAGAAGCCTCATAAAGTGCTGCTATGATCTCCTGGTCACAGAGGGAATTCATCTTCGCTGTGATCTTCGCCTGCTTGCCGGCACGCGCATTCTTCGTCTCACGACGGATCAGGCGCAGGAACTTATTCCGAAGCCAGATCGGTGCTACAACCAGACGGTTCCAGGACAATGGCTCGGAGTAACCGGATAACATATTAAAGACAGCCGTTGCATCTTCCCCAATTGGTTCGGAACAGGTAAACATACCACAGTCTGTATAAAGCTTTGCAGTGGAATCGTTGTAATTTCCGGTTCCAAGATGTACATAACGGCGGATTCCGTCCTCTTCCCTGCGGACGACTAACGCGATCTTACTATGTGTTTTTAAACCGACCAGACCGTAGATAACATGACAGCCGGCCTTTTCTAACATCTTCGCCCAGACAATATTATTCTCTTCGTCGAATCTCGCCTTTAACTCAACCAATACCGTAACCTGCTTGCCATTTTCCGCTGCCTGTGCAAGGGATGCGATGATCGGTGAATTGCCGCTGACACGGTACAGGGTCTGCTTGATCGCAAGCACATCCGGATCCTTTGCTGCCTGTCTGATAAAGTCTACGACCGGATCAAAGGTCTGGTATGGATGATGTAAGAGGATATCGCCCTGCTTGATCTTCTCGAAGATATTTTCACCCGGTACGATCTCCGGCACTCTCTGCGGTGTATATTTTTCATAACGCAGATCATCACAGCCCTCTAATCCATACATCTTCATTAAGAAGGTCAGATCGATCGGACCGTTGATCTGATAGATGTCTGCATCGGTTGCAATATGGAACTCTTCTTTTAAGAAGTCTAACAGACGCTTATCGATCTTATCCTCTACCTCTAGGCGGATTACTTCGCCCCACTGTCTCATCTTAAGCTGCTTCTGGATCTCTTTTAACAGATCGGATGCCTCATCCTCGTCGATGGAAAGATCTGCATTACGCATGATGCGGTACGGATAGGCACAGATGATGTCATAGTTTAAAAACAGCTTCGGCAGGTTACGTTCAATGATCTGTTCTAATAGCAGGAAGCTCTGCTCTCCTTCTTTTTTCGATGGGATCGGAATCAGACGCTGGAGCACGGACGGTACCTGTACGGTTGCAAACTCATAAGATGCCTTTTCCTTTTTCGCACTCTTTTCCTTGCCCTTTTCTGCGTTCTTAAACAGACCACTGTCTTTCTTTTTCGAGATCAGTGCAACGATATTTAAGGTCTTATTGCGGATCAGCGGGAATGGTCTTGACGCATCCACTGCCATCGGTGTTAAGACCGGATACACATTTTCCTCAAAATATGCATCGGCAAATTCTGCCTGTTCCGTTGTCAGATCCTCATAGGCATCTACGATATAGATTCCTCTGTTATTCAGTAACGGGAGCAGGGAACGGTTATAGGTCGAATACTGTAATTCTACCAGTGCCCTTGTATCTGCATTGATCGCCTTTAACTGTTCCTCTGCGGTCATTCCTGCAATATCACGCTTCTTATATCCGGCATGTACCATATCCTTTAAGGATGCAACCCGGACCATGAAAAACTCATCTAAATTCGAAGACGTGATGCTTACAAACTTCAGACGCTCTAACAGCGGGATCGACTTGTCACGCGCTTCATTTAAAACACGGTTGTTGAACTTGATCCAGCTTAATTCCCGGTTCTCATAATATTTTGAATTATTAAAGTCTTTTGCTTTTTCCATAGCCATCTTCTCCTCTAATTATATACCCACTTTGCCCGGATGACCGGTTTGATACTGAATACCTCTTCAAAGAATACGGACTTGCTGTCGAATACACCCTTTTCTAAGACAATGTCATCGGCTGATTCGATCGTGATCACCAGCTTCTTGCCACTGACGGCTGCACGGACATTCTTAAACTTCTGCTTGTGGCTGCGATCCATCGCATTCGAGATTCTTAAGATCGCTGCCAGCTTGGCAACCACCAGATAGCTCTCTCTGTCAAGCTTATCTGCCACCTCATCATAGTCATCTAATGGCAGGGAATTATATAATACCGTTCTTGCCACGATCTCACGCTCTAAGTGTGTCAGTCCGATGATCTCCGATGCCATGATGATGTCATAGGAACAACGTGCCCCGTTGACAAGGCTAACATATTTTCCGCAGTCGTGTAAGATTGCTGCCGTCTTTAACAGCAGACGTTCTCTTTTCCCAAGTCCATGGATCTTTTTCGTCGCATCAAAGATCAGAACTGCCATGTCCGTAAGTGCATTGATATGTGTCTTATAGCCCCAGTAGCGGTTCGCCATATTGCGTGCGGCAGAGATAATATCCTCATCAAAGTCGTGACTTGGCTTGACGATATGATTGCTTTCCGCATAATCATATGCGATACCATCGTTAATGTTCACACCCGGCACGTAGATCTCCTGTGCATTCAGCTCCTGTACGACACGTTTGAATAAAACAAGTGCCGGAACGATCAATGGATCATGGTCATTTGACAGCTTCAATGCCTCTGCAATGTCCTCTACGTTTTTGCGATTTAACTTATTCATATAATGGATAAAGGTATCCGAGCTTACGGTCATCGCCTTGCCCTTTGATACCTGACGCATCAGCTCTACCGTATAATCTCCCATCAGGATCACATTCTTGATCTCACGGTTTTGCAGATAAAGTGCCTTAAAGACCTCTAATTCCTTATCCACTAATTCTTCGATCTGATCCTCTACATGGGTCACTGCCTTCTCGATCGGCGCAAGCTTCTCCCTGACACGCATCGTTCCGATCATCAGATGCTGTGTCGTTACCACATTGCCACCGATAAAAAGTGTGATCTGAAGACTGCTGCCGCCTACATCAACCACTGCTGCGCTTTCCTTTGTCATCTCATCAAAGCCCTCTCTCGATGCAACGGACTTATAGCTGATAAAACGCTGTTCGGAATTGCTTAAGGTTTCGACCGTAAGTCCGGTTCTCCGCTTGATCTGATCGGTTAAAAACAGTTCATTTTCTGCATCGCGGATGACCGGTCCACAATATAGTCGGTAATCATCCACCCGGTATTCCTTCATAATGCCTGCAAACTGCTGTAAGACCTCACAAAGCTCCTCGGTCAGTTCATAACCGATATATCCATGACTGTATACGTCCCTGCCAAGCTCGATTCTGTGACGCACATGATCGATCTCACGGATATTCTTTTTTGCTGCAAGCTCAAAGATCTTTAAGCTGATCTCATAAGAGCCGATATAGATTGCCGCAAATGTCTTCATAAGCACGCTCCCTTTCTTTTAGTCCTGCTGTCCAAGCAGATAGTTAATAAACTGCTGTGCCGTCCTGCCGGATAATCCACCGTGGGATAATTCCCACTTGTTTGCCTCTGCAAGCAGCTCCTCCTCGGAAAGTCTGACATTCTGCTTTTTGGCAAGTTCTTTTACGATTACCTGGAATTCCTTTTTCGTCGGTGCACCAAAGTAGATCGATACACCAAATCGTGCAACCAGTGACAGCTTCTCCTGCACGGTATCGGAGGTATGCATATCCTCACGCACCTCTTCCTTATCTGAGAAGGTCTCACGGATTAAGTGTCTGCGGTTTGAAGTCGCATAGATCAATACATTCTCCGGCTTCTTCTCTAAACCGCCTTCAATGACTGCTTTCAGATACTTATACTCGATCTCGAACTCTTCAAAAGACAGATCATCCATATAGATAATGAACTTATAATTCCGGTTCTTGATCATTGAAATGATCGCATTCAGATCCTGAAACTGATGCTTATAGACCTCGATCAGACGAAGTCCGTCCTCATAGTACTGGTTCGCGATCGCCTTGATGCTGGTTGATTTTCCGGTTCCCGCATCACCAAAAAGCAGACAGTTGTTTGCTTCCTTACCATGCACGAATGCCTCGGTATTATCGGTCAGCTTCTTTTTGGCGATCTCATAACCGACTAAATCATCTAACTTCACATGCGCGATTCTTGTGATCGGCTCTAAGTCCGGCTGATCGTCTTCGTTATGGATAATACGGAATGCCTTATGTAAGCCCAATCTTCCAACTCCGAAATCACGGTAAAAGCCGGTGACAATATTCTTAAACTCTGCCGGGTCTGCTGCTTCGCTTAAATGAACCGCAAGCTCACAGATACGGTCGCGGATACGCTTGTTAAATACCTTGCTGTTACCGTTGATACTGGTATAATGCTCGATCATTGCAATCTCATCTACCTCTAAGGCAGATGAAAGTTCCTTCAGGTCAAAATCGAACAGTCCCTTTAAGATCGTAAAATCATGCAATGCGATCTCATTGATCGTACCATCAATATTACCCTTCATCTCACATGCCGTGCTGTAGGCATTCTCATTATTCACCATGACAAATGCTAGAAAACAATGCCAGAGGTTTCCTTCAAATCCGTGGCTGACTGCCAGCTCAAATAACTTATTCAGGCATTCATAATACAGTGCCCGGACATCATCCCTGTTGTAGAATTCGTTCTGGTAATTTTCCAATATCCAGGTAAAATCATAGAACAATTCCCCGTTTTCAAAATCCTTATATAAAATCAAATCCTTTGTACTCTTCATGGTGTCTCCTTATTCTATCCCATACGGATATAATCCCTATTAAATCCGTGTAAAATGCATGTAAAATCAATAATTTCCAAGTACACGCAGCTTTGCCGCCTCTTCTTCAATCCCGCGCAGTGCATTCTGTACCGCACTGTCATTGAGATTGCCTTCAAAATCAATAAAGAAACGGTACTCCCACATTTTCCCTTGGATCGGTCTGGACTCGATCTTATTCATATTCAGGTTGTTATAGATGATGTGTGCTAACATCTTATACAAGGATCCGCTCTCATGTGGCACTTCGAAGCAGATACTGATCTTGCCCGCATCCTTTTTATAGATCTTCTTACCGGTCACAATGATAAACCGTGTGCTGTTATTCGTGTTGTTCTGGAAGTTCTCTTTTAATACCTTAAGCCCATAGATGTCTGCATTCGGTCTGCTGGCGATCGCTGCCTCACTCTTATCCTGATCCTCCATGATCTTCTTGGCTGCGATGGCAGTATTCTTCACACTGTGCTTGTCCCACTCCCTGTGTTCTTCTAAGAACTTACTGCACTGCATCAATGCCTGTGGGTGGGAATAGACACGCGTAATATCCGAAAGCTCTGCATCCGGAAGTCCAAGCAGGCAGTGATCGATCTTGATAATCTGTTCGCCTACGATCACATAATTGTATTCCACGAGAAGATCATAGTTCTCAGATACGATCCCTGCGGAAGAATTCTCGATCGGAAGCACCGCATAGTCTGCTTCTCCGTTTTTGATCGCCTCCATCGCATCTCTCCAGGTCTCTACATGGAAGCTCTCAATATCCTCACCAAAAAATGCATTCATTGCCATCTGGGTATTGGCACCTTCTTCGCCCTGATAGACGATCTTGCCATGCTCATGCGGCAGAGCCTCCACCTCACGAAAGTCCGTTTTTGCATAGATCCCATGCTCCGTTAACATCTGGTACTGGCGCTTTCTGCTCATGCTCATGATCTGCTCAAACAGCTCATAAACGCCATTTTTCAAAAACGGATCTTCCACATAGGAAGTGACCTTCTCTAACTTACAGTCTTCCCGTTCCTTATCGAATACTTTCTTGCCGGTTGAAATCTTATAATCTGCCACCTGCTCGGCAAGCTTCATGCGCTTTTCATACAAGCCGACTAACTGCTCGTCTATTTCATCAATTTCATCTCTTATCTCTAATAAATCCCTCATGTATGCCACCTTTGTAGTTTTTTTCTATCATATACCATTCCCATTTTTGTTGCAAGTTTTTGGCTTTAAAGTTATAATTTTATATATAAAAATATCCTTAAATTTACAGAAAAAGAAAAGAGGCTTGCCATGAAAACAAAGACCAAACG
>CACZPJ010000059.1 GCA_902782995.1 uncultured Lachnospiraceae bacterium
AATCGGAAGTTGTCTGGGCAGTAGGCGCAAATTTATATGTATGGAGTAGAATATATGAAATTGAAGATAGCATTTTTACAATTGGTTCCTGAGGGAAATATAGAAGATAATATTGAAAAGGGAATAAAGGCGTGCCGTGAAGCAAAAGCAAATGGCGCAGATATAGCGTTATTTCCAGAAATGTGGAGTAGCGGATATACTTTTCCTCACAATAAAGAATGGTTGGAGAAAAACTCCATTTCATTAGACAGTAAGTATGTAAAGCAATTTTCGGAGATTGCTTTAGAACTGGATATGGCAATTGCGATAACACTGTTGGAAAAGCATGAGCCAAAACCTAGAAATACAGTTTGCCTATTTGATAGACATGGAAAGCTAGTATATTGTTACTCAAAGGTACATATTTGTGACTTCGGAGAGGACGATGATGAAGGGATACTTGATGCCGGAGAAACCTTTTATGTTGAGGAACTTGATACCAAAGAAGGTATGATTAAAGTCGGTTCAATGATTTGTTATGATAGAGAGTTTCCTGAATCTGCCAGAATCTTGATGATTAAAGGTGCAGAACTCATTCTTGTTCCAAATGCTTGCCCTATGGAAATAAATAGATTATCTCAGTTGCGTGGTCGGGCTTATGAGAATATGTTAGCGATTGCTACTTGTAACTATCCGGCTCTACATCGTGGTTGTAATGGACACTCAACATTGTTTGATGGCGTTATATATAATACAGAGACAGGTGCACCTCATGATATGCTTGTGAGTGAAACAGGAGATGAAGAAGGTGTGTTTTTGGCTGAATTAGATGTAGATAGGCTACGAAAGTATAGAAGTTGTGAAATGGGTGGACTAAAAAATAGAAGACCAGAATTATATAGGCTTATCACTGAACATATAGAAGTTTGACAGATGGGGCAGAAAATATTATTGGTAGATTATCGACAGGGCTTGATAGCTTTAAAATTTGGAGGTACCTATGAACAAGTTTTTGAATGATATAAGGGGTACAGAAAATCCCATATCTGTTAAGAATAAAATTATAAATACCACAATTATATTGTTCCTTGGAATAGCCTTGGGGGCGTTTTCAAAATATTTGGATCTTCATCAAGCTGATCTGCCAGGTATGCTTATGGCGATAGATGGAGCACTAGATATTCATAATTTCCTTGGGCGTTTTGCAATTTGGGGATTAATTGCATTGGGTATATCTATTTATAGTAATTCTGCAATAAGAGCAAGCGTTAATGTTTTTGTGTTTTTTGTCGGGATGGTTACAAGTTATTATTTGTATTCAAACTATAACGCAGATTTTTTTCCGAGAAGATACGCTATGATTTGGGTGGGCTTTACTATTATTTCTCCGGTCTTAGCATTTGTCTGCTGGTATGCGAAAGGAAAAAGTAAAACGGCATTTGTACTATCAATATTGATTTTAGCGGTATTGTTTAACATGACTTTTGTATATGGGTGGGCATATTTAGAAGCACGCTCTGTTTTAGAATTGATAGTCTATATTATTGGAATTATTGTTTTGAAGAGAGATACAGTGAGGTGTTCTGTGCTAATGGGAACAATTAGTATACCCTTTGCATTTATACTTGATATGGTTATTCCATTCCACTTTGGATAGATAACTTTCCAACTTGTAAGGTTGAACAGCCGAAAATAAAAAACTGGGAGAAAACTATGTATCAATTATTTCCCGATAAAGATGTAAAATGCACCAGAATAAGCATACCATGCAGGGGCGGCAGACACATGTCGTCCCTTGTTGTCACACCAAAGATTCCGAGAAAAAATGCACCGGGGATCCTGTGGATACACGGTGGTGGTTACATGGCAGGAATGAAAGAAATGGTACATATGTCAAGGGCGATCGATCTGGTAAAAAATTATGGAGCAACCGTGATTTCACCGGGATACCGGCTTTCCTTCCTGAAACCATATCCGGCTGCCATAGAAGATTGCTATGATGCATTGCTGTATCTGAAAGATCATGCCAGCGAGCTGGAAATCAACAGAAATCAGATCATGGCAGGCGGAGAGAGCGCAGGCGGCGGCTTGTGTGCAGCTTTATGCATGATGGCAAGAGACACAGGAGAGGTAAATATTGCTTATCAGATGCCTTTGTATCCGATGCTTGATAATTTCGATACGGAAACATCTGCGGATAATCATGGAAAAGTGTGGAATACCAGAAAAAATCATATCGCATGGAAGCTTTATTTAAGGAAGAATGCACGGAACAAGGTATCACCTTATGCCGCTGCTGCAAGACAGACTGATTATACAGGTCTTCCACCGGCATATAGTTTTGTGGGAGATGGGGAACCTTTTTATGCAGAGACATGCACCTATATAAACAATCTGAAAATGGCGGGAATTGAGGCGGAACTGGATGTTTATCACAGCAATATGCATGCGTTTGACATGATGAAGCCAAAGCTTGCAATCAGCAGACAGGCAGTTTTGGCGTTTAACCGGCATTTTGAATATGCAAGGAACCATTATTTTGCAAAGAATTGATGATGTACGACGATGACAATATGATTTAAAAATCGAAAGGTTGTGCAGGAATGGAGATCATATGAAGATAGTATTAATACATGGGCAGAGCCATAAGGGTTCAACATATCACATTGCCCGCATGCTGGCGGAAAAAATAAACGGAGAAATAAAAGAATTCTTTCTTCCAAGAGATTTTGGGGAATTTTGTATTGGATGTACGCAGTGTTTTATGGAATCGGAGAAGAAGTGTCCGCATTATGAAAAGCTAAAGCCACTCACAGATGCAATCGATGAAGCGGACGTGATTATCTTAGCCAGTCCGGTTTATGTATATCATGTGACCGGAGCAATGAAGGCATTTTTAGACCATTACGGATACAGATGGATGGTGCATTGCCCGGAAGAATCTATGTTTAGAAAACAAGGGGTATGTATCTCTATCGCGGCCGGCGCAGGCATGAAACCGACGAACAAAGATATGATGGACAGTCTGTTTTACTGGGGAGTGGCAAAAAGATATCAGTACGGTGTCAGAGTTGCAGCAGTTAACTGGAACGGTGTAAGTGAAAAGAAAAAGCGGGCGATTCATAAGGCAACATCCAAAATGGCGAAGAAAATCATAAGTAATTCCGGAAATGTGAAACCGGGGATAAAGACAAAGGGGATGTTTTTTGCCATGCATCTTTTGCAGAAGAATGGGTTTAATCCACGCGACGCTGCATATTGGAAGGCAAAGGGATGGACAGGTAAAAAGAGACCTTGGTGACAGAAAAGTGAAAAGGGAGAAGGAAAGCGTACATATGTTATATAGAACGAATCAGCGGAATGGACAAAAGTTATCGATCTTAGGCTATGGCTGCCTGCGGTATTCCAAAAAGGGAACAGCCATCGATCAGGAAAAGGCGGAAAAGGAGATGGCGTATGCGATCGAGCAGGGCGTCAACTACTTTGATACCGCCTATACCTATGGCGGCAGTGAGGAATGTCTTGGAAAGTTCCTTGCCAAAGGCTACCGGGATAAGGTAAATATCGCAACAAAGCTGCCGCATTATTATGTGAAAAAACAGGGCGATATGGATCGGTATTTTAACGAACAGTTACAGCACCTGCAGACCGACCACATCGAATATTATCTGATGCATATGTTGAATGACATTGCAACATGGGAACGTCTGGTGTCGCTTGGGATTACAGACTGGATCGAGGAGAAGAAGAAAAGCGGACAGATCGGGCAGATCGGTTTCTCATTTCATGGAGGAACGGAGCAGTTTTGTAAGATCATTGATGCGTATGACTGGGATTTCTGCCAGATCCAGTATAACTATATGGATGAATATACGCAGGCAGGAACAGCAGGACTTACATATGCCAATAAAAAGGGAATGCCGGTTATCATCATGGAGCCGCTCCGAGGCGGCAGACTGGTAAATGCGCTGCCACAGGGGGCAAAAAAGATTTTTGCGGAAGCAGAGCCGAAGCGGAGTGCTGCGGAATGGGGACTGCGCTGGATCTGGAATCATCCGCAGGTAAATGTGATCTTATCCGGAATGAATGACATCGAACAGGTCAAAGAAAACGTAAGGATCGCTTCGGAAGCCAAAGCGGATAGTTTTACGAAGGAAGATCAGGACGTGATCGAACGGGTGAAAAAAGAGATCAACCGCCATGTCAAAGTGCCGTGTACCGGCTGCAGCTATTGTATGCCATGTCCCCAGGGGGTAGATATTCCGACCTGCTTTGCAGCTTACAATACCAGATATACGGATAGCTGGTTTGCAGGCATGAAGGCATACTTTATGTGTACCACCTTAAAGACGAATCCGACCATAGCATCAAAGTGCATCGGATGCGGAAAGTGCGAGCGGAGATGTCCGCAGGGCATCCATGTGCGGGAGGAACTAAAGCAGGTAAAAAAACATATGGAAAATCCGATTTATCAGATCGCAAAGGTGGCTGCGGGCTTTATCGGAAAGTATTGATCGGATTTTTCTGACAATATTTTAAGAAGAAAAAAGGAAATTGACACATTTGACAGAATATTATAAGCAGAGAGATTTTTTCTCGTGACAGACAATTCGATTACATGAGGTGTTGATACACAAAGAGCGACCGCATGGTGCATCCGGGAGGTGGCAGCAGAGATGATAATTCGGGAGAGGATGGAGCAGTTAGAACACACCCTGCTTAGTCCATATGCAACCTTAAGTGAGAATTCTGTCGGAAGAGACAGAGAAGAACCGCAGTGCGATATACGTCCGGTGTTTCAAAGAGACCGGGATCGGATCTTACACTGTAAGGCATTCCGACGGCTGAAAAATAAGACGCAGGTCTTTTTGACGCCGCGCGGGGATCATTACCGGACGAGATTATCCCACACCTTAGAGGTATCCCAGAATGCGAGGACGATCGCGAAGGCACTCAGGCTGAATGAAGATCTGGTGGAAGCGATCGCGTTAGGGCATGATCTGGGGCATACACCGTACGGACATGCGGGCGAGAGTGTGTTAAACCGGCTCTGTGAGGGCGGCTTTAAGCACAACAAGCAGAGCGTAAGGATTGTAGAGAAGTTAGAGAAAAACGGGGAAGGACTGAATCTTACCTGGGAGGTACGTGATGGCATCTTGAATCATCAGACCAGTACGATGCCACATACCTTAGAGGGCAAGATCGTTCGTTTTTCGGATAAGATCGCTTATATCAACCACGATATCGATGATGCGATCCGTGGAAAGATCCTGCGGGAAGAAGATATACCGTTTGAATTAAGGACAACACTGGGGGATTCGACGACAACAAGGCTGGATACCCTGATACATAATATAATTACAAATAGTATGGATAAGAACGACATTATCATGTCACCGGAGGTACATGAAGCAATGCTGGATCTGCGGAAGTTCATGTTTACACATGTCTACCGGAATCCGATTGCAAAGGGAGAAGAGGATAAGGCGAAGGATCTGTTGGAGCGGCTGTTTTATTTTTACATGGAGCATCCGATGGAGATGGCGCCACAGTTTACGAAGATGATTGCAGAAGGGGAAGCAAAAGACCGCGTGGTATGTGATTACATCGCGGGAATGACAGACCAGTATGCAACGACAAAATATATGGAATACTATGTTCCAAAAGCTTGGCAGGTGAACTAACAGATGGCATTTTATTCAGATGAACTGATCGAAGAGGTTCGCTCGCGGAATGATATTGTGGATGTAATATCGGGTTATGTAAGGCTTCAGAAAAAGGGAAGCACCTATTTTGGACTATGCCCGTTTCATAATGAGAAAACAGGATCGTTTTCCGTGTCCCCGGCAAAGCAGATGTATTACTGTTTTGGCTGTGGCGCGGGAGGAAATGTATTTACGTTTTTGATGCAGTATGAGAATTTTACATTTCCGGAGGCGATGCAGGCACTGGCAGAGCGTGTTGGTGTCGAGCTGCCTAAGGAAGAGATCACGCCGCAGGCGAGAAAAGAAGCAGACAGGCGTCAGCGCATCTTAGAGATCAATAAAGTCGCAGCGAAGTATTATTATGTAATGCTGCGTAACAATGGAGGAAAGCGTGCACTCGACTATTTCCATAAGAGAGAGTTGTCGGATGCAACGATACAGAAGTTTGGACTTGGTTCATCCGGTCAGTACAGCGATGGGTTATACCGTTACCTGCGAGGTCAGGGATACGAAGATGATATTTTAAAGGACACCGGACTTGTGACGATCGATGAAGCACGGGGCGGACGGGATAAGTTCTGGAACCGTGCGATGTTCCCGATCATGGATGTCCACAATAAGGTCATCGGCTTCGGCGGGCGTGTCATGGGAGACGGAGAGCCGAAGTATTTAAACTCACCGGAGACGATGGTGTTTGATAAGAGCAGGAATCTGTTCGGACTTAATTTTGCAAGACTGAGCAAAAAGCCGCAGATCCTTTTATGCGAAGGCTATATGGATGTGATCGCATTACATCAGGCAGGCTTTGATAATGCGGTAGCTTCGCTTGGAACGGCGTTTACGATCGGGCATGCCAATCTGTTAAAGCGTTATACGAGTGAAGTTTATCTGACCTTTGACAGTGATGGCGCGGGCATCCGGGCAGCACTCCGTGCGATACCGATCTGCAAGGAGGCGGGACTGACCACGAAGGTGATCAATATGAAGCCGTATAAGGACCCGGATGAATTTATCAAGGCACTCGGTGCCGGGGAATACGAAAAGCGTATCGAACAGGCGGAGAACAGCTTTTTATTCGAGATCCGTGTCTTAGAACAGAACTTCGATATGACAGATCCGGAGGGCAAGACCGCATTTTATAATGAAGTTGCCAAAAAGCTTTTAGGATTTACCGAGGAATTAGAGCGGAACAATTATATCGATGCGGTTGCAGCTAAGTACCAGATCGGCTATGAGAACCTGCGGAATCTGGTCAACCATTTCGGAACGATGGGCGGAATGGTGAAGGAACGGACACTGCTAAAGTCAGGTGTCAATGAACGTAAGAAAAAAGAGGATGGAATGAAGCAGTCACAGAAGCTGCTTCTTACCTGGATGATCGAAGATGAAAGGATCGCAGAGATCATCCGGCAATACATCACACCGGAGGATTTTACCGAAGAGATTTTTAAAAAGACGGCACAGATCCTTTATGAACAATTAGACAGTGATAAAGTAAACCCGGCACAGATTATCAGTATGTTTGAAAATGAAGACGAACAGCGGGAGACTGCAGATCTGTTTCATGCATCCATAAAGGAAGTCGAAAGTAAGGCGGAAAAGGAGAAGGCGTTAAAGGAAACGATCCTGCGCGTAAAAGACAACAGTATCACCCACCGTTCGGCAGGTTTAGCACCGACAGACATTGCCGGAATGCAGCAGCTTGTAACGGGGAAAAGGCAGCTTGAGCAACTGAAAAAACTGCATATTTCTATTGATTAAGGACAAAATAGTAACGATGGCGAGAGCCTGAGAGGAAGAAAAATGGAAGAAAAGAAGACAGCGAAAAGTACAAAAAACGAAAAGAACAATGTAGCAGATAAGGCGCAGGAGGAAAAAAAGGCGAAGTTTTCCGAAAAGCTCCAGCAGTTATTAGAGATTGCAAAAAAGAAGAAAAATATGCTGGAATATCAGGAGATCAACGATTATTTCCGTGACATGGAATTAGATGCCGAGCAGTTAGAGAAGATCTTAGACTTCTTAGAGGCACACAATGTGGATGTCTTGCGTATTACCGAGGATGATGACGATGTCGATGATGATATTATCTTAGAGGAAGAGGAAGAAGTAGAGGTAGAAAAAATCGACCTTTCTGTTCCAGACGGTGTTTCTATCGAAGATCCGGTACGTATGTACTTAAAGGAGATCGGTAAAGTGCCGCTTTTAAGTGCGGAGGAAGAGATCACGCTTGCACAGCATATGGAAGAAGGCATGGTAGCAACAGAGAAGATCAATGTCTTACGTGGCCGTCTTGAAAATGCTTCCGAGGAAGAAAAAGCAGAGATCGAAAGTGAGATCAAGGAGTTACAGAAGACCGCTTATGTTGGAGAAGAGTCCAAGAAACGCTTAGCAGAGGCGAACCTTCGTCTGGTTGTAAGTATTGCAAAGCGTTATGTGGGACGAGGAATGCTGTTCCTTGACCTGATCCAGGAGGGTAACCTTGGACTGATCAAGGCAGTTGAGAAGTTCGATTACCGTAAGGGATATAAGTTCTCTACCTATGCAACCTGGTGGATACGTCAGGCGATCACAAGAGCAATCGCAGATCAGGCAAGAACGATCCGTATTCCGGTGCATATGGTTGAGACGATCAACAAGCTGATCCGTGTTTCAAGACAGTTATTACAGGAGTTAGGACGTGAACCGACTCCGGAAGAGATCGCAGCAGAGATGAACATGCCGGTAGACCGTGTACGTGAGATCCTTAAGATCTCACAGGAGCCGGTTTCCTTAGAGACCCCGATCGGTGAGGAAGAGGATTCCCATCTTGGAGACTTTATTCAGGATGATAATGTACCTGTTCCGGCAGATGCGGCAGCATTTACCCTGTTAAAGGAACAGCTTCAGGAAGTACTTGAGACACTGACCGAGAGAGAACAGAAGGTGCTTACCTTGCGATTTGGCTTAGAGGATGGACGTGCAAGAACCTTAGAGGAAGTTGGTAAGGAATTCAATGTTACCAGAGAGCGTATCCGTCAGATTGAGGCGAAGGCACTGCGTAAGCTGCGTCATCCGAGCAGAAGCCGCAAGTTAAAAGATTATCTGGAGTAAAGCGAGAAGAACATGATAAAACTTTCAAAACGGTTACAGGCAGTGGCAGACCTTGTAACAGAAGGCAGCCGTGTCTGTGATGTGGGTACCGATCATGGCTATATACCGATCTATTTGGTCGGAATACATAAGATTCCGTCTGCACTTGCGATGGATGTAAACGAAGGACCGCTTTTACGTGCAAAGGAGCATATTGCGGCACAGAATATGACGGATGCTGTATCGACCCGGAGATCGGATGGATTAAAGGCGTTACTGCCGGGCGAAGCGGATTCGGTTGTGATCGCCGGCATGGGCGGTGGGCTTATGATCCGTATTTTAGAAGAGGGTGCAGAGAAGCTTGCCACTGTCCGGGAACTGATCCTACAGCCGCAGTCGGATATTGCACTGGTAAGGGAATATATCCGTACACATGGATTTACGATCGTGGCACAGGATATGGTATATGAGGATGGAAAATATTATATGATGTTCCGCTGTGTGCATGCGGATATATGCAAAGACAGTTTATCGGATGGGCAGGAGAACATGGCAGAGAAGCTGGCACTGTATGACCGCTATGGCAGACAGTTGATCGAAGCAGAGCATCCTGTACTGGTGGATTTCTTGAAAAAGGAAGAAACACAGCTACTCCGGATACAAGGTTCTCTGGAAAAAGCAGAGAAAACAGATGCAATCCTGTCGAGACAAAGGGAAGTATTAGAGAAGCTTCGGATGATAGAACAGGCCAGAGAGGAGATGCTTGTGTCATGCAGTGTGGAAAAGTAACAGATTTGTTAGAGAAGCAGTGGAATCCTGCTGAAGCCTGTGACTGGGACAATGTAGGACTTCTGGTTGGCAGCAGGGAAAAGGAAGTAAAAAAAATCATGGTTGCGTTAGACGCAACCGATGACGTGATCGATCAGGCAGTTGCGGCGCAGGCGGATATGCTGATCACGCATCATCCGATGATTTTTCGCGGAATGAAGCGGATCACGGATGGTGATTTTATCGGCAGACGCGTGATGAAGCTGATCCGCCACGATATATCCTATTACGCGATGCATACGAATTTCGATGTGTATGGCATGGGGGATGCGGCAGCAGACCGCCTTGGGCTTATCAGTGATGGTGTGCTGGAATATACCGGATGCCGGGAGACGAAAGAGCTTGGTATAGATAGCATAGATAGCAAAGACAGTATAGAAGAACTCGGCATCGGGAAAAAGGGACACTTACCGAAGCAGATGACCGTACAGGAATGTGCTAAGCTTGTAAAAGAGAGATTCGGATTAAACAGTGTCCGATTTTTCGGTGACCCTGAAAAGATAGTGTTTTATGTAGCGGTATCACCGGGATCCGGAAAAAACGAGATCGAACCGGCACTGGAAGCAGGGATCGATCTGCTGATCACCGGGGACATCGATCATCACGATGGAATCGATGCCGTAGCACAGGGGCTGGCGGTGATCGATGCGGGACATTACGGATTAGAGCATATATTTGGGGAATATATGAAGCAGTATCTGGAAAAACAACTGCCGGAACTTGCCGTAGTGCGGGCAGTGGAGCATGAACCGTTTCAAGTGGTGTGATAAGAATAATTTCGTCAATAGATAAGCAATATGACTGCTTGCAGGCAAAATTGCTTATCTGTTTGACGAATGTTTGTTGCAATTTCGAAAGTTCGAAGAACGGAGAAATTGTAATTATTATATATGGTACAAGAAAAAATTGAAAATATACATGTCAGTTTGGATGAAATTATGGATTTACGACTTATGGAGAATCTTAGATTTTCTTAATCTTCTGTAGAATATATAGCAATGCAGCAACAAGGATGTTGCTGCAAGTAAAAGCCGTGGCATGGATGTCACGTCTTTTATGGTTACGGGAATATTAATATAAATATTTTTCATAAACGAAGAAAGTGGGTGTGGCTATGGAGGAGAAAATGTGTCAGCTTACCATAGGAGAAAAGACAGAAAGCTATCCGGCAGGAACAACGTTCCGCGCGGTTGCCGAAAAACATCAGGCAGAATATGAGGATGATATTGTGCTGGTGCTTGCCGGAAATAAGCTGCGGGAACTGACCAAACGGGTCGAAGACGATACAACACTGTCCTTTGTAACGACGAAGGATGCAGCAGGCAGAAAGGCATACCGCAGAAGTGTGACACTTCTGATGCAGAAGGCAGTGCATAACCTGTATGGTGATCGTGGAATCACGGTGCGTGTCAATCATTCGATCGGACAGGGCAATTACTGTGAATTACAGGGAGAGATTACCGTGACCGATGAGGTTGTGTCTTCTTTGAAAAAAGAGATGCAGCGGTTATGTGAAGCAGATCTTCCGCTGAATAAAAAGAGCATGCATACGGATGATGCGGTAGAACTGTTCAAACGGCTTGGCATGAAGGATAAGGAACGGCTGTTCCGTTACCGCAGAAGCTCACGCGTGAATATTTATGAACTGGATCACTATAAGGATTATTTTTATGGTTATATGGTTCCAAGCACCGGCTATCTGAAGTATTTTGATCTGGTATCGTATAAGGAAGGCTTCATGCTGTTATATCCGGGAAAGGACAGCAGAAGGGTAGATCCGTTTGTGCCATCGGAAAATCTCTACCAGACCTTAAAGGAATCCTCTGCCTGGGGAAAGACAATGGGCGTTGGAACGATCGGAGCCTTAAATGATGCGATCGCAGAGGGCAGGATCGGAGACATTATCCTGATTCAGGAGGCATTGATGGAACAGAAGATCGGCCAGCTGGCAGAACAGATCGTAAAGGCTGGCGACAAGAAGTTTATTATGATCGCAGGACCATCCTCTTCCGGGAAAACAACCTTTTCCCACAGACTTTCGATACAGCTTAGTGCGCAGGGCTTACATCCGCATCCGGTACCACTCGATGACTTTTACCTTGACCGCAGCATGACACCGCGGGATGAGAATGGAAATATGGATTTCGAGTGCTTAGAGGCACTTGATGTGGAACGCTTTAACCATGATATGGGGGAATTGTTAGCAGGCAAGTGTGTGGAGCTTCCGATCTTTAACTTTAAGACCGGAAAAAGGGAAGAGCGTGGCAGGATGATGCAGCTTGGTGCAGATGATGTGCTTGTGATCGAAGGAATCCACGGATTAAATGACAAGCTGTCCTATTCGCTTCCGAAGTCTAGTAAGTTCAAGATCTATATCAGCGCACTGACACAGTTAGATATTGATGAACACAACTGTCTTCCGACAACCGATGGAAGACTGATCCGGAGGATCGTACGTGATGCAAGAACGCGTGCAACCTCTGCACAGGAGACGATCGCAATGTGGGATTCGGTGCGCCGCGGGGAAGAGAAAAATATCTTCCCATTTCAAGAGGGTGCAGACGTCATGTTTAATTCCGCACTGATCTATGAACTTGCGGTTTTAAAACAGTATGCAGAGCCATTGCTGTTTGCGATAGACAAGGACTGCCCGGAATATTTAGAGGCAAAACGTCTGTTGAAGTTTTTAGATTACTTCTTACCGGTTCCAAGCGAACATGTCAGCAAAAATTCCATATTAAGGGAATTTATCGGTGGCAGTTGCTTTAACGTGTGAAAATAATAGGGTGAATTCGGGCAAAAAGA
>CACZPJ010000060.1 GCA_902782995.1 uncultured Lachnospiraceae bacterium
AAGGAGGATATTTGAATGAAATTCGGACATTTTGATGATGTGAATAAAGAATATGTGATCACATCCCCAAAGACACCATTACCATGGATCAACTACTTAGGATGTGAAGATTTCTTCACCCTGGTTTCGAATACCTGTGGCGGTTACAGCTTTTATAAGGATGCAAAGCTCTTAAGACTGACTAGATATCGTTACAACAACGTTCCTTATGACAGCAACGGACATTATTACTATATTAAGGATGGTAACGATGTATGGAATCCGGGCTGGATGCCTACAAAGACAGATCTTGATTCCTATGAATGCCGTCACGGACTTGGCTATTCCGTATTTGAATCGAGCAGGAACCAGTTGAAGGCTGCCCTGACCGCCTTTGTTCCGATCGGAACACCTTGCGAGATCAACAAGCTGACACTTACCAATGAAAGTTCTTCCGTAAAAGAATTTTCCGTCTTTTCCTATGTGGAGTTCTGTCTGTGGAACGCAATGGATGATATGACCAACTTCCAGCGTAACTTCAGCACCGGTGAAGTTGAGATCCACGATTCCGCGATCTATCATAAGACAGAATACCGCGAGCGTAGAAATCATTATGCTGTATACGCAGTAAATGCTCCGGTCAGTGGATTTGATACCGACCGTGATTCCCTCCTTGGTGCTTATGGTGAGAACTCCGCACCGGAAGTTGTCATGAGTGGTTCTTCGAAGAATTCCGTAGCAAGCGGCTGGGCTCCGATCGGTTCCCATCATCTGAAGGTTACCCTGAATCCGGGCGAAAGCAAAGACTATGTATTTGTCTTAGGCTATGTAGAGAATCCGGTGGACAAGAAGTGGGTCGGACCTGCTGAAAACGGTGTGATCAACCGTGATCCTGCCAATGCGATGTTAGAGAAGTTCAACACATCCGAAAAAGCGGATGCGGCATTAGAGGATCTGAAAGCATACTGGAACAATCTGTTATCACACTTTACGGTATCCTCTTCCGAAGAGAAGCTTGACCGTATGGTAAACATCTGGCATCAGTACCAGTGTATGGTTACCTTTAATATGTCCCGTTCCGCTTCCTACTTCGAATCCGGTATCGGACGTGGTATGGGATTCCGTGATTCCTGTCAGGATCTGCTTGGCTTCGTTCATCTGATCCCGGATCGTGCAAGACAGAGAATCCTTGATATTGCAGCAACACAGTTCGAGGACGGAAGTGCTTACCACCAGTACCAGCCACTTACGAAAAAAGGAAACTCCGATATCGGAAGCGGCTTTAATGATGATCCGCTGTGGTTGATCGCAGGAACGGCTGCTTATATCAAAGAGACCGGTGACTATACGATCTTAGATGAGAGCACTCCGTATGACAGCGATCCATCCAAGGCAACGGACTTCATGGAACACTTAAGACGTTCCTTCAACTATACGATCAATCATCTCGGACCACATGGTCTTCCACTGATCGGACGTGCCGACTGGAATGACTGTCTGAACTTAAACTGCTTCTCCGAAGAACCGGGTGAATCCTTCCAGACATTTGGTCCATCCGAAGGTCCGAACGCAGAGTCTGTATTTATCGCAGGTATGTTTGTAAAATACGGCAAGGATTATGTAGAGATCTGTAAGCACAGAGGACTTCTTGATGAAGCAAAGAAAGCCGAAGATGCAATCGCTTCCATGGAAAAAACTGTCCTTGATGCAGGCTGGGATGGTGAATGGTTCTTACGTGCATACGATCACTACAAGAACAAGATCGGTTCTAAGGAATGCGAAGACGGTAAGATCTTTATCGAACCACAGGGCTTCTGCGTTATCGCTGAGATCGGCTTAGAGGAAGGCAACTGCTTAAAGGCAATGCAGTCCGTTGAGAAATATCTTGATACCAAGTACGGTATTGTATTATTGCAGCCACCTTATCACAGATATCATGTGGAACTTGGTGAAATTTCTTCCTATCCACCAGGATATAAAGAGAATGCAGGTATCTTCTGCCACAACAATCCATGGATCTCCATCGCAGAGACAGTTGTCGGACGTGGTAACCGTGCTTGGCAGGTATATACGAGAACCTGTCCTGCATATATCGAAGACATCAGTGAGATCCACCGTACCGAGCCTTATGTATATTCACAGATGATCGCCGGCAAGGACGCGCCGAACTTCGGTGAAGCGAAAAATAGCTGGCTGACCGGTACAGCAGCATGGACCTTCTTAGATGTCTCCCAGTACATCTTAGGAATCCGTCCGGAATACGATGGACTGGTAATTGATCCATGTATCCCATCTGACTTAAAGGGCTTTACTGCAAAGCGTGACTTCCGTGGTGTTACTTACCACATTACCGTAAAGAACCCGAATGGTGCGGAAAAGGGTGTTTCCGTTATGACAGTCGATGGTGAAGTTGTCGATGGTAACATGATTCCATTTGATCCATCCAAGAAGGAAGTAAATGTTGAGGTAACTATGGGATAATACCGCTTAAAACTGCCCACCCAAATCCTTTTTATAAAACAAGGGAAACGCCGGAATCTTCGGATCCCGGCGTTTCCCTTATTATTTTCTGATATTATTCTTCCTCTGTGGTATCATCCTGTGATGTTTTTAAACGGACGGACTTTTGTCCATAGTACTCTGCCACTGCCTTATTCTTCCAGTTTTTGGCATCCTCTTCGATGTCATCAAAAAAGATCAGACCCGGTTTTACCCGAAGCGGTTCTAGTACCACATCTTCCTTGTCCGCATTTACCAAGGTATCCAGTCGGATATACAATTCATTCGAATACTCCTGCGCCTCTTTTGACTGCATCAGTGCTGCCGCAGTTGCTGCATTTGTTCCACTGTACGCGCTCTTTCCGTAGACAATCACAAGTAACGCCAGAAACAGAATATTTACGACTGACAGCTTCGGCTTTCCCTCCGTAACAGCAGATGCCGAAGTATTTCCGTAATGCACAATCATCCAGCCCGCCAGATTCCACTCATTCACAAATAAGAGTATTACCATCATGCAGAATACGATATTGTACAGTCTGCCTGCACCCGGTGTATTCATCGCATAGATCGGTGGACAGAACATTGCCGATGTAATTCCAAAGGAAAACAGCACTGCTACAACCGGATGGATGAACCGGAATCCCGTCTTACGATGGATCTGTTTTGCCAGAAGAATCACAAGCGGAATAGCACAGATCATAAAAAGTGCAAACTGTACCGAAAGCACCCAGCCAGTAATATTGGTAAATCCGGTTTCTAAGGAACGGAATATTGCATCTACCGCACTCGGACGGTCTGTAAACCGCATCTGCCGCTTCCTCGTTCCCGGCGATGTAATATTGAGCAGAAACCCAATCAGCATAAATGCAAAGGATGCCGCCGCCTCCTTACGGATTCTCTTTTTACCGAAGTAAAAAAGTACGACAAGAAGGAACAGCATCAGCAGTAATCCGATAAAGATCGTTACATGATTGCCACCTGCAAGTGAAAATGATAAAAAGCATAAGAAAAATGTACTGACGCGCTTTTTCCAGGTCTTTGTCTCACAGCATAACGATACCAGAAGTCCTGCTATGATTAAAAGCATCGCAAAGAAAAACAGGTAATTCATGCCGCCGTTGTACCAGTAAAAGGATTCCGATGCATATGGCACATACTGGATCATAAAGTAGCTGACAAGAGATGTCATTGCAAATGTCTCAAGCCAGCTACCCTTTACACACTTTCGCACGATTGCATAGAAAAAGTAGAAAACTGCAAAGATCAGGCTGCCGATCAGGATAAGCGGTGTAAGCATATATGCCTTTTCCCCGACTACTCCCGGCTGTAATGCCAGTAAGAATGCGGATGTATACAGTCCCTGCCAGTTTTGCATATACTGATAAGAGGTACGGACTGCCTGCGCGAGCATCCCGAAAATGGAGTGATGTGCCTCCCATTCCCGATGAACCTCTAACGCATAGGTATAATCATCCGCACTCGGATGTACATACTGGGAAATCTGAAAAAGCGGCAGTATGCTGAGCAGAAACAGGACAATGATTCCGACATAAAAAATCTGCACCGGCAGCTTTGGCTCTGCACACTTTTTACAAAAACGATTAATTTTCTCTTTCACACCTAATCTCCTTATGGGTTATTGTCCGGCATAATAAGCATCGATGCCGTTTGCAATTCCCTGCACGATCTGGTTCTGGTATCCTTCGGATGCCATATTCAGATCCTCGGTCGGGTTGGTCATATAACCCATTTCCACGATCGTTACCGGTACGGTACTCCAGTTAATACCACTCATGGTATCTGTCTCCCAGACATATTCCTTATTCGCACCGGTTGCCGCACACAGGTTGTCTAAGATATTCTGTGAAAGAGAGCGGCTCTGATTATAGAGACCTGCTACATAAGGATTCGACGGTGTCGGACAGATCGTCATTGCACCGCTTGTTGAACTATTTTCAGAACCATTTGCATGAATTCTGACAAATGAATCACATCCTGCATTCGTTGCGATCGCTGCACGTTCACTGTTACTGATATTGACTTCATTCGTCTCACGCACCATAGCAACACCATAGCCTCTTGCGATCAGTTCATCACGGAGCTTTAATGCAACCTGTAAGGTCAACTGATACTCTGCGATCCCTGATGTCTGACCGGAAGTTCCACTTGTAACTCTTGCCTTTGTCTCGGCTGCTCCCGGTGCAACCGGTTCCGGGGTACTGTCTCCCTGTGCCTGATGTCCGGCATCGATACAGACCATATGACCATTGGAAGAACCATAGACAATACCGGTTCCTGCACTCTGTGCCTGTGTGATCGCCGCAGTCTGTCCGGCATCTGCCGGCTGTGCATCTGCTGCCGGCTGCGGCTCTTCGGTTGTCAGATACTTCGAGGAAATATAATACTCTGCTCCATCAATATCCACTGCGCTCCAGCTTCCATCATCCTTGATGCGGTGATAGGATGCTCCCGTAGAAGCCACCTGAAAAACATCACAATCCGTGGACGGCTCTACTCTTACATTCACCTGTGCCGTTGTATAGACGGTTTCGTCTACCTGCTTTAAGGATGCTTCATTTAAGGTGGCAGGCTTTTTCTCCTGCTCCGTTTCTGCTGCCGCTTCTGTTTCCGTAACTGCTTCCGTGGCAGTTTCTGCAGCTTCTGTATCCTTTTGTTCTTTGGTATCCACTGCTTCTAGTTTTTCAGTATCAGCTACCTGTTCGGACTCAGTCTGCGTATCCGGCTGACCTGTCATCCCCACGGTCTTTTCCGTCGTACTTCCACAGCCCGAAACTACGAGTGCGAAAGCAGCCATTCCTGTCAACAGTGCCTGTAATTTCTTTTTTTTCATCTCCTGCTCCTCATTTCTGTGCATGCGCTTTAATAACCGGTATTCGCATGTATCGTATCACTTAACTGCTGAACCGTTGCAGAAACCGTATATTCTTCATCATTATATAAGAACTGGTGTAACTGCGTTACGTTGGCTGCAAGATCAACCGGTATTACCATATCACCAAGATTTCCAACACTTCCTGACTGCTTATCGAACGGGAATCCCGTATTCTCTCCCATCGTATACTTGCCAAGCTTCGTAGCCATGCCAAGCATCTCAGTGCTGCTTAAGCT
>CACZPJ010000061.1 GCA_902782995.1 uncultured Lachnospiraceae bacterium
CGGACTTGGTGCCGGACTTGCGTATACCTTTGTCCGTAAGCTTGGCAAGATGGGAGAACGAGGTCCTGTGATCGTCATGTGCTTTTCCGTTTTCTCCTGTATCGTTACGCTGCCGTTTCTAATCCTAAACTTCGTTCCGATGACAGCAAAGCAGCTTGTCTTTCTGCTGCTTGCAGGTGCCTCGGCAACCGGCGGCCAGTTAAATATCACAAAGGCTTACACCTATGCCCCGGCAAAGGAGATCTCGGTCTTTGATTACACGCAGGTGCTCTTTGCTGCCTTACTCGGCTTCCTGTTCTTAGGGCAGATACCGGATATATACAGTGTGATCGGATATGTGATCATCATCGGATGTGCGCTGTACAAGTGGCATTACAATAAGAATCAGGCAGACTAAAAGCAAGATGGCACAAAATGCTTTCTACATTTTCACTAACAGAATGCACAAAGTTTGTTTCACATATTTTGTACATTCTGTTTTACAATAATTTCATATTCTGCAAAAAGTCCGGTCAACTTACGCGACCGGACTTTCTCTCTATTTATTTTGCTTCATCGATTGCTTTTCCAATATCATGACGCATATACTTGTTGTCGAAGTCTACCCATTCGGTTGCAGCGTATGCATTTGCACGCGCTTCCTTCAAGGTTGCTCCCTTTGCGGTTATGCCAAGTACACGGCCGCCGTTTGTTACGATCTTACCATTTTCATCTAACTTGGTTCCGGCATGGAAGCAGTAGTATCCGTCCTTGCCATCGAAGTTCTCAAGTCCCTTGATCTCGAATCCCTTCTCATAGGAAACCGGATAGCCGTCCGATGCAAGTACCACGCAGACTGCCGCATTGTCCTCGAACTGCAGATCGATCGTATCTAACTTACCATCTACGCAGGCTTCCATTACATCAATAATATCATTCTTCATTCTCGGAAGAACTACCTGCGCCTCCGGATCACCGAATCTGGCATTATACTCTAAGACCTTCGGACCTTCCTCTGTCAGCATCAGTCCAAAGAAGATAACACCGGTAAATGGTCTGCCCTCTGCTGCCATTGCATCGACCGTTGCCTGATAGATGTATTTTTTGCAGAAGTCATCTACTTCCTTCGTATAGAACGGACTTGGTGAGAAGTTACCCATACCACCGGTATTCAGTCCCTGGTCTCCGTCCTTTGCACGCTTATGATCCTGTGCAGATGACATGATCTTGATCGTCTTGCCATCGACAAAGGAAAGTACGGATACCTCACGTCCGATCATAAACTCTTCTACAACCATATGATTGCCGGCCGAACCGAACTTCTTATCTTCCATGATCTCTTTTACTCCGGCAAGTGCCTCTTCTAAGGTCTGACAGATCAGTACACCCTTACCAAGCGCAAGTCCGTCTGCCTTTAATACGATCGGCATCTTTGCTGTTTTTAAGTATTCCTCTGCTGCCTTTGGATCGTCGAAGGTCTCATAGGCTGCTGTCGGGATGTTGTATTTCTTCATCAGATCCTTGGAGAATGCCTTTGATCCCTCTAAGATTGCCGCATTCTTACGTGGTCCGAATACCTTTAAGCCCTCTGCTTCGAATACATCAACGATTCCTCCGACCAATGGATCATCCATTCCAACGATCGTAAAATCGATCTCTTTTTCCTTTGCAAAAGCTACTAACTTATCAAACTCCATTGCACCGATCGGAACACACTCTGCGATTTGTCCGATTCCTGCATTTCCCGGTGCACAATAGATCTTATCTACACGGCTGCTTGCGGCAACACTTGTTGCGATCGCATGCTCTCTTCCGCCACTTCCTACGATTAATACTTTCATGGTCTTCCTCCATTATCCTGCTTCCTCTGTTACTCTGCAATCTGTACATGTCCATCCACAACGGACACCTTTCCGTTTGCGATCAGATCGATCGCCTGTGGCATGATCTGCCACTCTGCCTGTTCCATCACTCTGCGCTGTAAGATCTCCGGTGTATCGCCCTGCTCGACATTGACTGCCTTCTGTAAGATGATCGGACCGGTATCCGTTCCTTCATCTACAAAGTGGACGGTCGCTCCGGTCACCTTTACACCTCTTGCTAAAACACCCTCATGTACCTTTAATCCGTAATATCCGGTTCCACAGAAAGACGGGATCAGGGACGGATGGATATTGATGATACGGTTCCGGTACTTTTGGATCATTTCAGCCGGAATTACTACAAGAAATCCGGCAAGTACGACAAGATCCACCTGATAGGAATCTAATTTTTCCAAAAATACCCGGTTGAATTCTTCTCTGCTCTCAAAGTCCTTCGGGGAAATGCAAAGATGGTCGATCCCCTTTTTCGCTGCACGCTCTAAGGCATAGGCATTCTTATTGTTACTGATTACGACCTCAATCTTCGCATTCGTGATCTTACCTGCATCGATCGCATCCATGATTGCCTGAAGATTGGTTCCTCCACCGGATACTAAAACTGCAAGCTTTAACATACGGTAACTCCTTTTTCTCCATCTTCAATCTTACCAACAACATATGGGGTATCACCTGCTGCCTTGATCGCTTCCATGGTCTTATCCACATCTGCCGGATCTACGGCAAGTACCATACCAAGACCCATGTTGTAGGTATTGTACATCATATGCTCATCTACCTGTCCCTCGCGTGCCATCATCGTAAAGATCGGCGGAACCGGGTAGCTGTTCTTCTCAACAACTGCGTGCTTGCCTTCCGGAAGCATTCTTGGGATATTCTCATAGAATCCGCCACCGGTAATATGGCTGCATGCCTTTACCTTTACACCGGCATCCTTGATGGAACGGAGTGCCTTTACATAGATTCTCGTCGGAGCAAGCAGTGCCTCACCTAAGGTTGTTCCTAACTCTTCATGGTAGGTGTTTAATGTCTCCTTATCCATCTTAAAGATCTTACGCACCAGAGAGAATCCGTTCGAATGTACACCGGTAGATGCCATACCGATCAATACATCTCCTGCCTTTACATCCTTACCGGTGATGATATCCTTCTCATCTACGACACCTACCGCAAATCCTGCAAGGTCGTATTCATCTTCCGGCATAAGTCCCGGATGCTCTGCGGTCTCACCACCGATCAGTGCACAGCCGGACTGCTTACAGCCTTCTGCGACACCGCTTACGATCGTTGCGATCTTCTCCGGGATATTTTTGCCACATGCAATATAATCAAGGAAGAATAATGGTTCGCCACCTGCACATGCAACGTCGTTGACACACATTGCAACGGCATCAATTCCGATGGTATCATGCTTGTCCATGATAAACGCAAGCTTTACCTTGGTTCCACATCCGTCTGTTCCGGAAAGGAGTACCGGATTCTCCATGTCCTTGAAAGCTCCCATGGAAAATGCACCGGAAAAACCACCGAGATTCGTTAATACTTCACTTCTCATGGTTCCCTTTACATGCTCCTTCATTAACTCTACGGACTTGTATCCTGCTTCGATATCTACACCTGAATTCTTGTAATCCATTACAATTCCTCCTGTTTGTGATTTGTTTATAAAATAAATCTGTACCATTACGATACAGATTTATTGTACATTGATTTCTTAAGAAATGCCAATTATATATAGTAATATTTCTTATTAGTTTTGCTTATGAATCCTTCTTTTTTTTTGATCGTGGCTTATAATTATATAAAATACCAAATATCAGATTTTCCATACTTTTACAATAATAACGTCAATGTACCGACTGCAATCAAAACAAGTCCGAGTCCGGATTTTAATGACAGCTTCTCATGGAATACAAGATAGGAAAATGCGATCGTAACAAGTATGCTTAACTTATCGATCGGTACAACTACACTTGCCGGTCCCGTCTGTAAGGCACGGTAATAGCAGAGCCATGATGCACCGGTCGCAATTCCGGAAAGAATCAGAAAGCACCAGCTTTTTTTATCGATCTCCCGCACGGTCTTCTGCTTGCCACTGACGAATACCACTACCCACGCCATAATCAGTACCACGATCGTACGGATCGCAGTTCCAAGGTTCGAATTGACATCCTGGATGCCGACTTTTCCAAGGATGGAGGTAAGACTCGCAAATACCGCAGAACCTATGGCATAAAACAGCCACCGTTTATCTGTTTTCTGCTCCTTAACTTCCTCCCGCTGAATCATAAGATAGGTTCCGGCTCCGATCAATACCATGGAAAGCACCTTCAGCCAGCTAAGTCCTTCCCCAAGGAAAATAAATGCGAAAAGCATCGTAAGGATCGTACTCGACTTATCGATCGGCGTTACCTTATTGACATCGCCAAGCTGCAATGCCCGGAAATAACAGAGCCATGATGCACCGGTTGCCAGACCGGAGAGCACTAAAAAGACCAGTGTCTTTGTCGACAGTTCCCGGATGCCGCCCTGTGCTCCCAACACAAATACCATGATCCAGGAAAAGCTTAAAACCACGATCGTCCGAAGTGCTGTTGCTACATTCGAATCGGTATTACGGATGCCACACTTTGCTAAGATTGCAGTCAGTCCGGCAAACACCGCAGAACCAAATGCAAAAATAATCCACATATCAATAACCACCCCATTCTCTTTATCCGTTTGTGAACGCTATTTACTTCTTAAATTATAACGGATTTTTTTAAAAATGGTATCTCTTTCTTACTGTTCCATCATAACCGTAACCTGTGAAGCATTTGCCACACTCATATTGGAAATGATTGCCGCACGGTTTGCCGGTGTCATATTTTTTAGGATCTTTACAACCAGATCCGATAGCAGGATCGTACGGATCACCGGCAAGTCTCCGATCATCGGTGCTAAGACATCCGTAGCAAAGTTTCTCACATCCAGTTTTACGATACCGACAAAGATTCCAAGAAAAAGTACGAGCAGTCCCAAAAAAGCCAGTACACAGACCGCCTTGCCACCGGTGGTCTGTCCCCGGAGTTCGTCTAATTCCTCCTGCATCTTCTTTTTTTCCTTCATCAGTTCCGCGATCTGTTCCTTGTTGACTGCTTTTTTCTTTAGCTCTGCTTCCTTATCCGGATTATTTTTCGAAGTTCCTTTGTTATTCTGCTGTACTTTCTGATTTTTCACATTACTTCACTTCTTTCTTACTTCCTGCAAACTGTAACACTGCTACAATAATAATACCTGCTAAAAATGCCGGGATATGAAAGTTCGAAA
>CACZPJ010000062.1 GCA_902782995.1 uncultured Lachnospiraceae bacterium
CGATACCTGGCAGTTAGACGGGATCGGAGCATTCAATGATGATATCCGGGATTCGATTAAGGGAAGTGTATTTTATGCAGACGAACCGGGCTTTGTCAATGGAGGAGAGGGACTGGAAGAAGCGATCCGCTTCAGCGTAACGGGTGCAGTCGGACATCCGGCCGTGCATTTTGATAATGAAGCCGGTGTATGGGCGAAAAAGCCGGAGCAGAGTATCAATTATGTGTCCTGCCATGACAATTATACATTGTGGGATAAGTTAAAAGAATCCTGTCCGGATGCATCGGTCGAGACACGCAAGGCAATGAACAGGCTTGCAGCAGCGATAATTTACACCGCACAGGGTGTTCCGTTTATGCAGGCAGGGGAAGAACTGCTCCGCAGCAAGCCGACAGATACGACAGCGGATGGTATTGCAGAAAACAGCTATAACCTTCCGGATGAGACGAACCGGATCCGGTGGAATACGAGAAGTGAGCATGCAGATGTGTTTGCTTATTATCAGGGACTGATCGCATTCCGTAAGGCACATGCAGGACTCCGCATGCATACGGCAGAAGAGATTGCAGATCGGATTATTTTTACCGCTCTGGATCAAAAAAAGGTCGTTGCATACGAAATTACAGGCTCGAAGGAACGTCTTTTTATTGTCTATAATGCAAATGAGAAGCAGGTTTTGGCAGAACTTCCGGATGGTACATGGGAGCTTTACATCGATAAAAATCATGCCGGAAATGTGTCGCTTGGCAGTGTTTCCGGGGTCGTACCGGTAGAAGGAATCTCAGCAGCCGTTTTTGTGCAGAAGATATAAAATCAGGATTGAAGTAAAGAAAAAAAGGCGATAGCCATGCATGTTACAGGCGACACACCGTTTCTGGCAAGGACGAAACTTTCTACAACACCTTGAAAACAAAAAGAAATCTGATACAATATATGGTATCTGCAAAAATGTAGCGATGGAAGAATGAAGGGGTTGTATATGAAAATCATCAAAAGAAGCGGTACGGAGGATGTATTCGATTTAGAGAAGATCCTGGCTGCGGTGGAAAAGGCAAATGAGAGTGTGGTAGACAGTGAACGGATGACACAGGCACAGATACAGGAGATTGGGGCGAATGTAGCGGCTATCTGTCATCAGATGAAGCGTTCCCTGACGGTCGAAGAGATTCAGGATCTTGTAGAGAACCAGATTATGAACCAGCGTGCCTACAGCGTTGCCAGAAATTATATTACATATCGCTATAAGCGGGCATTGATCCGTAAGTCGAATTCTACGGATGACCGTATTCTGACACTTTTAGCGTGTAAGAATGAAGAAGTAAAACAGGAGAATTCCAACAAGAATCCGACGGTAAGCAGCGTACAGCGTGACTATATGGCGGGAGAGGTCAGCAAGGATATTACGAGAAGATTCCTGCTGCCACACGATATTATCGAAGCGCATGATGCGGGAATCATCCATTTCCATGATGCGGATTATTTTGCACAGCATATGCATAACTGCTGTCTGGTAGATTTAGAGGACATGCTTCAGAATGGAACGGTAGTCAGCGAGACGATGATCGACCGTCCGAAGAGCTTTGCGACTGCCTGCAATATTGCGACACAGAGCATTGCACAGATTGCCAGCTCACAGTATGGCGGACAGAGCTTTTCACTGGCGCATCTGGCACCGTTTGTACAGGTCAGCAGGGAGAAGTTCCGCCGTCAGGTAAAGACAGAATTCGAAGCAGCAGGCTTAGAACTGGATGAAGAGAAGATCAACATGGTTGCAGAGCTTCGTGTGAAGGAAGAGATCAACCGTGGTGTCCAGATGATCCAGTATCAGGTCATTACGTTAATGACAACGAATGGACAGGCACCGTTTGTAACGGTGTTTATGTATCTCGATGAAGTGCCGGAAGGACAGACGAGGGATGATCTGGCGGCCGTGATTGAAGAGGTATTGCATCAGAGGATTCTCGGAGTGAAAAATGAAAAGGGAACCTATATCACGCCGGCATTTCCGAAACTGATCTATGTTCTGGAAGAAGACAATATCCATGAGGACAGTAAGTACTGGTATCTGACGAAGCTTGCCGCAGAGTGTACGGCAAAGCGTATGGTACCGGATTATATTTCCGAAAAGGTTATGAAGAAGATGAAGGATGGCAACTGTTATCCATGTATGGGATGCAGATCCTTCCTGAGCGTATATAAGGATGAAGATGGTAAGCCAAAATATTACGGCAGATTTAATCAGGGTGTGGTAACTTTGAATCTGGTAGATGTGGCATGCAGCTCCGCAGGAGATATGGAACGGTTCTGGAAGATCTTTGACGAACGGTTAGAGCTTTGCTACCGTGCCCTGATGTACCGGCACAACCGCTTAAAGGGAACACCGTCTGATGTTGCACCGATCCTCTGGCAGAACGGTGCACTCGCCCGGCTGAAAAAGGGTGAGACGATCGACAAGCTCTTATATGGCGGTTATTCCACGATTTCCCTCGGTTATGCGGGACTTTGTGAGTGTACGAAGTATATGACCGGAGAATCCCACACCGATCCGGATAAGGGAACAGCATTTGCACTTTCTGTGATGCAGCATCTAAACGATGCCTGTGAGAAGTGGCAGAAGGAGACGAATATTGCATTTTCCGTCTATGGTACACCGCTTGAATCCACGACTTATAAGTTTGCCAAGTGCTTACAGAAGCGTTTTGGAATCATTCCGGGTGTAACCGATAAGAGTTATATCACAAACAGCTATCATGTACATGTCACCGAGCCGATCGATGCATTTACCAAGCTGAAGTTCGAAGCACAGTTTCAGGCACTTTCACCGGGTGGAGCGATCAGCTATGTGGAAGTACCGAATATGCAGGATAATCTTGAGGCCGTGCTTGCAGTCATGCAGTACATCTATGAGAACATCATGTATGCGGAGCTGAATACGAAGAGTGATTACTGTCAGGAATGCGGATACAATGGAGAGATACAGATCGTAACCGATTCCGATGGCAAGCTGGTTTGGGAATGCCCGAACTGTGGCAACCGTGATCAGGATAAGATGAATGTGGCAAGACGGACCTGTGGTTATATCGGAACACAGTTCTGGAATCAGGGACGGACACAGGAGATCAAAGAGAGAGTATTACATCTTTAGAATAAAACCGATGCAGGAAGACAGGCTTCATTTGGAGTCTGTCTTTTTTACTGTATAGAATTCGGGTGTCAAAAGGTGCTTTTCAATTTTGTACCTGACAAAATGCACAAATATGTTCCGCAAACATTTGCAACGCTCATCGTGAACTAACTGCTAACTACAACTATACAAGTTCAGCAAAGGCTTCACTTGTAGTTTTCGTAAGCAGTGGATTTCACTCGCAGCGAAAGACGCAAATAAAAGTTTGCTTTACA
>CACZPJ010000063.1 GCA_902782995.1 uncultured Lachnospiraceae bacterium
TATGGGTAGTCCGTAAGATTTGCCGGCAGTTCGTGGATCAGATATTTGCGTTCGATTTCCATGTGTGTACTCCTTTGCATATTCCAGAATAAGTTTTACTTGTATTTATTATACTCGGAATATAAAATATTAGAAAGAGAAGATTTGCGTCTGCACGCACATGCTATTTGCAGTAGGTATATGGCATTGTGCCAAGACAGGCATAGAAAGAACATAAAGATAGAGATGGAGGTTGTTTTAAAATGAAGAAAATCGGAATATTTTTAGCAGATTCCTGCGAAGAGATCGAGGCACTTACTGTAGTTGATATTGTACGCCGTGCCAAGTTCGAGATCGTGATGATCTCTGTAACCGGGAAAAAAGAGATCACAGGTTCCCATAACATTCACTTCCAGGCAGAAGAACTGGCAGAGGAAGTGGACTATGACGCATTAGACGGTATCGTATTACCGGGTGGAATGCCGGGAACGACACATCTTTTAGAACATGCGAAGGTCAATGAGGTGATCCGCAGGTTTGCAGCCGACGGCAAGTTAGTAGCAGCTATCTGTGCAGCACCAAGCGTACTCGGCGCAGCAGGACTCTTAGAAGGAAAGCATGCAACCTGTCATCCGGGCTGGGAAGAGAAACTTACCGGAGCCATCGTAAATACGACAGATACCGTCGTAAGGGATGGCAATATCATAACAAGCCGCGGAATGGGAACGGCCGTTGACTTCGGACTTGCGATCGCTTCCTATTTTACCGATGAGGCAACCGTGGAACACGTAAGAGCCGGGCTCGTCTACTAGATTCTGGCTTACAAAAACTTTTCATATCATAAAACGAAACAACACGATATGATGTCAGAGACGCAGGAATATGCTTTGAAAACTTGCTTAAATTGCTAATTTGTCGGTGTCGTTTTCGGCTCTCTTGATGATTTGTATTCATTCAACATCTGTACACCTATGCCGCATTGTCCGGCTGTAACAGACACTCGATCTGTGACGAACCGTGTGGGAGTTATATGCCGTCCGACAGCAAAAGAGGGCGCAAAAAATACTCGTTCAAGCAGCACAGCCTGTATACATATATTAAAGTAAGTGCGCGTTTGTATTTTTCGCGCCTGATAAACTCTGCTGGAGACGGCATTTACTCCCACTAGGTGCAGGAACCGTGAGAGCGTCTGCTACAGCCGGACACTGTGGCGGCGGCGTTCATCTGGTGAATGTACACAAAAACTGAGCCGAAATCCGACACCTGACAAATTTACGCAATTTACGCAAAATGTTTTTAAAGCATTATTTCTGCGTCTTTGACAATATTCGTTTTATATCCGATTTATCTGTAAAAAGTTTTTGTAAGGAAGAACTTACCAACATATTATTTCCGGTGGCAGACATACTAACAACAGGATAAGCAAACAGCTTATCTGAATAGAAAACACAGGAAAAATATGGAGGTAAAACCATGAGCGGATCTAACAGTTCTAGTTCAAGCAACAAGATGGCAGTTCCACAGGCAAAAGAGGCAATGAATCGTTTTAAACAGGAAGTTGCATCTGAGATCGGAGTACCTTTAAAGGAAGGTTACAACGGAGACCTGACAAGTGCCCAGGCTGGTTCTATCGGTGGTGAAATGGTCAAGAAGATGATCATGAAACAGGAAGAACAGATGAAATAAGCAAAGCACAAAAGAAAGTGCCCTGTAAGATGGTTGTGCAAAAGCAACCGCTTACAGGGTATTTTTTTAAAAAAAGGACTTTTATTTTATAAAATCATGTGATATAATCCTTAAATGACTGTAGCGGTCGTAGTTTGCCCTTTTTTAAACAGTTACATTGTTTATTGAGATATAATTTAAGGAGGAAAATAGTAATAATGAGTGTACAGGTAGAAAATTTAGAAAAGAATATGGTAAAGCTTACCATTGAAGTATCTGCAGATAAGGTAGAGGAAGCATTAAAGGCTGCATACAACAAGCAGAAGAGCAAGATCAGCGTTCCTGGATTCCGTAAGGGAAAAGTTCCAATGGCAATGGTTGAGAAGATGTATGGACCGGAAGTGTTCTATGAAGAAGCTGCAAATATCATGATGCAGGAAGCTTATCCGGCAGCAGTAGATGAGAGCGGAGTAGATATTGTATCTCAGCCGACAATCGATGTAACACAGTTAGAGAAAGGCAAATCTTTCATCTTTACAGCAGAAGTTGCAAAGAGACCGGAAGTAATATTAGGAAAATATAAGGGCGTTACCGTAACAAAGATCGATACAACTGTTACAGACGAAGAAGTAGACGAGGCAGTTGAGAAGGAAAGAAATAACAACGCAAGAACAATCACAGTAGAAGACAGACCAATCGCAGTAGGTGATACAGCAGTGATCGACTTCGAAGGATTCGTAGACGGTGTTGCATTCGAAGGCGGTAAGGGAGAGAATCATCCATTAGAGATCGGTTCCCACACATTTATCGATACATTTGAAGATCAGCTCGTTGGTAAGAACACAGGCGATGAAGTTGATGTAAACGTAACATTCCCGGAAGAATATCAGGTAGCTGACTTAGCCGGAAAGCCTGCTTTATTCAAGGTTAAGATCCACGAGATCAAGGCAAAGGAGCTTCCGGAGTTAGATGATGAGTTCGCTCAGGACGTATCTGAGTTCGATACACTTGCAGAGTACAAAGAGAGTGTAAAGAAGAACTTAGAGAAGACAAAAGAAGATAACGCAAAGCGTACCAAGGAAGACGAAGCAATCGGTAAGATCATCGAGAAGTCTACCATGGAGATTCCGGATGCAATGATCGATACACAGGTTCAGAACATGCTTCAGGAGTTCGCTCAGAGAATGGCACAGCAGGGATTAAGCTTAGACCAGTACATGCAGTTCTCCGGAATGACAATTGACAAGTTAAAAGAGCAGGTTCGTCCGGAAGCTGTTACACGTATCAAGAGCAGTCTGGTATTAGAGCAGATCGCTAAGGATGAGAACATCGAAGTATCAGATGCAGACATCGATGCAGAACTTGAGAAGATGGCTGGAATGTACGGCATGGAAGTAGAGAAGCTCAAAGAGTACATGGGTGATGCAGAGAAAGAATCCATGAAGAGAGATCTTGCAATCAACAAGGCAGTAGAGTTGATCATGGACAACATCAAAGAGAGAGCAAAGGCTAAGACAAAGAAAGAAAAAGAAGCTGAAGCTACAGAAGAATAAGAAATCTGATACAGACTGGCTCTTATACAGAGCCGGTCTGTTTGCCAATAATGAATAGGAGGTTATACAGATGAGTTTAGTACCTTACGTCATTGAACAGACAAGTCGTGGAGAACGTAATTACGATATTTATTCCAGATTATTAAAAGACAGAATTATCTTCTTAGGAGAAGAAGTAAATGAGACAACCGCAAGCCTTACCGTTGCCCAGTTACTGTTCTTAGAGTCAGAAGATCCATCCAAGGATATCAGCTTATATATCAATTCTCCGGGAGGAATGGTAACTGCAGGTCTTGCAATCTATGACACCATGCAGTATATCAAATGTGATGTATCAACCATCTGTATCGGAATGGCAGCCAGCATGGGTGCATTCTTACTTGCAGGAGGAACCAAGGGAAAGAGACTTGCATTACCGAATGCAGAGATTATGATCCATCAGCCATCCGGTGGAGCAAAGGGTCAGGCAACTGAGATCCAGATCGCAGCAGAGAATATCTTAAAGACAAAGAAAAAGTTAAATGAGATCCTTGCTGCTAATACCGGAAAACCATACGATGTAATCGCACAGGATACAGAGCGGGATCATTATATGTCAGCAGAAGAAGCAAAAGCTTACGGTCTGATTGATGATGTGATCACAAACCGATAGATGTGATGAAATATCAAGGCTGTCTTCTGACGGAGACAGCCTTTCGTAACTTTTTGAAAGGAGCATATTTTAGAATATGGCAGGAAGAATAGGAGATGAAAAAATCAGATGTTCCTTCTGCGGCAAGACGCAGGATCAGGTTCGCAAACTGATCGCAGGACCAAATGGTGCGTATATCTGTGATGAGTGTGTGGACATCTGTTCTGAGATCATCGAAGAAGAATTCGAAGAGGAAGATGTTGCACCGGAGAAAGGTGTACAGGAGATCAATCTGCTTAAGCCGAAGGAATTAAAGGATTTCTTAGATGATTATGTGATTGGACAGGAACAGGCGAAGAAGGTATTATCGGTAGCCGTGTATAATCACTACAAGAGAATCACATCCGATGTGAATATGGATGTAGAATTACAAAAGAGCAACATCTTAATGCTTGGACCGACCGGTTCCGGTAAAACCCTGTTAGCACAGACCTTAGCGCGTGTGTTAAATGTTCCGTTTGCAATTGCAGATGCGACAACCTTAACCGAGGCTGGTTATGTCGGTGAAGATGTGGAGAATATCCTTTTAAAGCTGATCCAGGCAGCGGATTATGATATTGAGCGCGCACAGTGCGGCATTATCTACATTGACGAGATCGATAAGATCACGAAAAAGTCTGAGAATGTATCAATCACAAGAGATGTCTCCGGTGAGGGTGTACAGCAGGCACTGCTTAAGATCTTAGAAGGAACGATCGCATCAGTTCCGCCACAGGGTGGCAGAAAGCATCCGCAGCAGGAGTTAATACAGATTGATACAACGAATATCTTATTTATCTGCGGAGGTGCATTTGATGGATTAGAAAAGATCATCGAGGCAAGAACCGATAAAAGCTCGATCGGATTTAATGCGGATATTGTTGCAAAGGATGAGATGAACGTAGGAGAGGTACTGAAGAATGTACTCCCACAGGATTTTGTCAAGTTTGGACTGATCCCGGAATTTATCGGACGTGTTCCGGTTACGGTGTCCTTAGAGAGTCTGGATAAGGAGGCATTGATCCGTATTTTAAAAGAACCAAAGAATTCACTGGTAAAACAGTATACCAAGCTGTTTGAAATCGATGGCGTGGATCTGACCTTTGAAGATGCGGCATTAGAAGCGATCGCGGAGAAGGCATTAGACCGCAAGACAGGCGCAAGAGGACTGCGGGCCATCATAGAAGACACGATGATGGATCTGATGTATCGTATCCCATCGGACGAACGTATCGTAGGATGTACGATCACAAAGGATGCAGTAGAGGAACAAAAGGAAGCATTGTTAGAGTATAAGGATGCAGTTTAAGTGAATAAGTAACAAAGCAGGAACTTCTTGACCGGGGTAACAGCCAGTTGAGAAGTTCTATGTCACTATACGACGGAAAAGAGATCGACACGAGGATAGAGAATAAAGAGGATGGAAAAATGGAAGAATTGATCATGAAACTTCCCGCAGTTGCCCTGCGTGGAATGACCATTTTACCGGGAATGGTAGCGCATTTTGATGTGAGCCGGGAAAAGTCGGTACATGCGGTGGAGCAGGCGATGATGGGAGAGCAGAAGATGTATCTGATTGCCCAGCTTGACGCGGAGATAGAAGAACCATCAGTGGAAGATTTATATAAAATCGGTGTCATTGCAGAGATCAAACAGGTCATCAAGCTTCCGGATAATCTGATACGTGTATTGGTGGAAGGAATTGAACGTGCGGAGTTATCACAGATCTTAGAAGACGAAGAATATTTATATACAGAGATCGTACGGTTTGACGATGCCGGAGAGGAAGAAGTGATCCCGGAGGCAAGAGAGGCGATGCTTCGCAGCTTAAAAGAGACCTGTATCTCATATGCCAAGGCAAACCCGAAGCTCGGCAAGGAGTTTGCAAAGCAGGTAGAAAGATGCGACCAGCTCGAGGTACTGCTTGTTGAGGTGGGAAACAATCTGCCGCTTGCCTTTGAAGGCAGACAGAAGCTGCTTGAAGCTGTTGGAACAGTTACACAGTACGAAGTGCTGATGGGCATCCTGCTCAATGAGATCAATGTACTTAATATCAAAAATGAATTCCAGCGCAAGGTCAAGGAACGGGTAGACAAGAACCAGAAGGAATATCTGTTACGCGAGCAGATGAAGCTGATACGGGAAGAACTCGGGGAAGGCAATACCGAATCGGATATTGAGCACTTTGAAGCAGAGCTTAAGAAGTTAAAGGCTGACAAGGAAGTAAAGGAAAAGATCAAAAAAGAGATCGAACGCTTTAAAAATATCAGCTCAAGCTCTTCCGAGAGCGCAGTCAGCCGTGGTTATATTGAGGCATTATTAGAGCTTCCATGGAATCGGGCATCGAAGGATAATAAGAATCTTGCCCATGCAAGAGAGGTCTTAGATGCAGAGCATTACGGCTTAGAAAAGGTAAAGGAACGGATGTTAGAGTTCCTTGCAGTGCGGAATCTGACCAGTAAGGGAGAAAGCCCGATTATCTGCTTAGTCGGACCGCCGGGAACCGGTAAGACGAGTATCGCAAGATCCGTTGCAAGGGCACTCGGAAAGGAATATGTCCGTATCTGCCTTGGAGGTGTACGGGATGAGGCAGAGATCCGTGGACACAGAAGAACCTATGTGGGAGCAATGCCGGGACGTATTGTATCGGGACTCCGGAGTGCGGGCGTGAAGAATCCACTGATGTTATTAGATGAGATCGATAAGGTCAGCAGTGATTATAAGGGAGATACCTCTTCAGCACTCCTTGAGGTGTTAGACAGCGAGCAGAACCATAAGTTCCGGGATCATTATATCGAGATTCCGGTTGATCTTTCCGAAGTTCTTTTTATCGCAACTGCCAATTCCGCTTCTGATATACCAAGACCATTGTTAGACCGTATGGAGCTGATCGAGGTTACCAGCTATACGGAAAATGAGAAGCAGCATATTGCAAGGGAGCATCTGATCGGCAAACAGATCGCAGCGAATGGATTAAAGGAAGCGCAGATCAGCTTCAGTGACAAGGCAGTCGCAAAGATGATCGCAGGCTATACCAGAGAAGCCGGTGTGCGTAACCTAGAGCGCAGGATCGGTGAGGTGTGCAGAAAGGCGGCAAGAGAGATCTACGAGGGTGAGAAGAAGAAGGTACAGATCACGGAGCGTAATCTTTCAACCTATCTTGGCAAAGAAAAATACAGCATCGACAAGTGCAACGATAAGGACGAGGTAGGAATCGTCCGTGGACTGGCATGGACGAGTGTCGGTGGTGATACCTTAGAGATTGAGGTTAACATTATACCGGGCAAGGGCGAGTTCGTTCTGACCGGACAGCTTGGCGATGTGATGAAGGAATCGGCACAGGCGGGAATCAGCTATATCCGTTCGGTCAGTGAGCGGTATGAGATCCCGGAGAATTTTTTCAAGGAGCATGACATCCACATACATATTCCGGAAGGAGCTGTACCAAAGGATGGACCTTCTGCCGGAATTACAATGGCAACGGCAATGCTTTCTGCGATTATCGGGAAAAAAGTCCGCGCAGATCTTGCAATGACAGGTGAGATCACCCTGCGGGGACGCGTGCTTCCGATCGGTGGCTTAAAGGAAAAGACACTTGCAGCGAAAAATGCAGGGATCACAACCGTGCTGGTACCGAAGAAGAATGAAAAAGATGTGGAAGAGATCGCACCGGAGATCAAGAAGGGACTTCAGATCGTCTTTGTAGAGAATATGGAAGAAGTGCTTGCCAATGCACTGGTCTGTGAAAAATAGAATCTAAATTTGTGCCTGCTGCCGAACGTCTGCAGGCTGAGAGAAAGGTATGGTTATTAAAATGGTAATCAAAAATGTAAACCTTGAAACGGTATGTGGTATCACGAGCAAGATTCCGGATAATCTTTTGCCGGAGGTGGCATTTGCCGGAAAGTCTAATGTAGGAAAGTCTTCCCTGATCAATGCACTGATGAACCGCAAGTCATTAGCAAGAACCTCGGCACAGCCGGGAAAGACACAGACGATCAATTTTTATAATATCAACGATGCGATGTATCTGGTTGACCTTCCGGGTTACGGATATGCAAAGGTGTCAGAGGCAGAGAAGGCAAAGTGGGGAAAGATGATCGAAAATTACCTGCACGTATCAAAGCAGTTAAAGGCAGTCTTTCTACTGATCGATATCCGGCACGATCCGTCGAATAATGATAAGATCATGTACGACTGGATCGTGCATCAGGGATATGACCCGATCATTATCGCTACGAAGTTAGATAAGATCAAGCGAAGCCAGAAGGACAAGTGTGTAAAGGCAATCCGTACGGGGCTGCAGGTGAAGCCGGGAACGAAGATCATTCCGTTTTCTGCTGAGACAAAGCAGGGACGCGACGAGATCTGGGAGCTGATGGACGAGGTTATCGGTTATGAGGCATAAGTACAGATTTACGGCAGTTCTTTTAGTGGGGATTCTGCTTGTAAGTATCCTGCTGACGAATCTGTATGTAAAAACAGAGGAAACGGGAGATGCGGACAAGCTCCGTGTCGTGACTTCTTTTTATCCGATGTATATTGCTGCCTTAAATGTGATCGGTGATCAGAGCGGGGTAGAATTAGAGAATCTGAGTGAGCCGCAGACCGGGTGTCTGCATGATTATCAGATGACACCGGCAGATATGCGGCTGCTTTCTAGTGCAGATGTGTTTATTGTCAATGGAGGTGGGATCGAATCCTTTTTATCGGATGTGGCAGAGACCTATCCGGAGCTTACGATCTTAAATGCATCCGATCAGGTGGAACTTCTGCCAGAATCGGAGCAGGAGCATGACCACGATCATGAAGCAGATTCGGATGAGGAACACAGCCATGAAGCAGAAGCCGATGACGAACATCCCGATGATACAGATTCTGACGCTCATACGCATACACATTCCGATGAGAATGCACATGCCTGGATGAGCATTCCGGATTACCGGATCCAGGTGCAGACGATCACGGATGGGCTGATAAAGGCAGATCCGACACATGCGGATGTGTATCAGAAGAATGCCACAGCCTATGATGAGAAGTTAGCAGCCTTAGAAAAAGAGGCAGAAGAAGTAAAGGCTTATACCGAGGGCAGGGATCTTGTGATCTTTCACGAAGCCTATGATTATGTGGCAGAAGATTATGGGATGCATGTCATATACACGCTGAATCTGGATGAGGAACGTCAGGTCAGTGCCGGTGAGGTTGCAGATGTCGTCAGTGAGATCAAGGAGCATGGGATCACAACGGTATTTGCGGAAGAACTGTACGGAAGTGATATGGGAAGTACGATCGAGCGTGAAACCGATGCAAAGGTCTGCTACTTAGATACGATGGTACGGGGAGAATATGAAGCAGATAGTTATATCAAGGCAATGGAAAACAATATCCGGATGATAAGGGAGGCGTTTGCGCCATGAAAAAAATCATAAAGCCATGTGGAATCCACTGTATTAAGATCAAAAATCTCGGTGTGCAGATCGGGGAGCAGGAGATCTTAAAGGACATCAATCTGCACATTCACTGTGGAACACTGACGGCTATTATCGGAAAAAACGGTGCGGGAAAATCTACCCTGATCAAATCTATTTTAGGCGAGATTCCGCATACCGGACAGATTGAATTCAAGGATTGTGAGAATGGACATATCCAGAAGCTGCGGATCGGTTATGTTCCGCAGAGTTTGAATATCGAAAAGCATACACCGGTCAGTGTCTATGACATGATCGCAAGCTATCAGTCAAACTGCCCGGTCTTTTTCCATAAGAATAAAAAGCTCTATCAGGAGATCTTAGAAAGTCTGCGTGTATTCGAGGCAGAGGAGCTGATTGACAAGCAGGTCTGCAATCTTTCCGGAGGAGAGCTGCAAAGAGTTCTGCTATCGATGGCAGTCATGGATGAGCCGAACCTGCTGTTACTCGATGAGCCGGTATCCGGTATTGACCAGAACGGTATGGAATTATTCTATAAGCGGATGGAATATCTGAAGGAACACTTTGATCTTGCAGTCATCCTGATCTCACACGATCTCGATTATGTGAAGCAGTATGCAGATCATGTCGTGTTACTGAATAAAACCGTACTGATGCAGGGAACTCCAAAGGAGGTCTATGCAAGTGAAGCGTTTCAAAAGACCTTTACAGAAGCAGCCATGTTGATAGGAGGTGCCAAAGAATGATGGACTTTTTTACAGAATGGTGGTCCTATGGATTTATGCGGAATGCCTTTGTTGCAGTTCTGATTATTACACCATTGTTCGGACTGCTGGGAACAATGATCGTCAATAAGAAGATGGCATTCTTCTCAGATGCACTCGGACATTCGGCACTGACCGGAATTGCGATCGGAGTAGTACTTGGCGTGTCAGATACGTCCCTGTCGATGGTCATATTTGCGATTGCTTTTGCATTGCTGCTGAATAAGATCAGCAGTAAGAGTACGGCATCGACCGATACGATCATTTCGGTATTTTCTTCCTGTAGTATTGCAATCGGACTGGCCATCCTCTCAAAAGGCGGAAACTTCAGTAAATACAGCAGCCTGTTAGTCGGAGATATCTTAAGTATCACTTTCCGTGAGATCGTATATCTGATCCTGATCTTTGCAGCGACACTGGTCTTCTGGTTTGTTGCCTTTAACAAGTTAAATGCAGTCAGTCTGCACCGGACGCTGGCAAAAAGCAGAGGCATCCATGTAAAGCTGATAGAAAATATATTTGCAGTATTTATCGCACTGATCGTAATGCTTTCGATCAAGTGGGTCGGAATCCTGATCATCAATGCACTATTGATCCTTCCGGCGGCAAGCAGCCGGAATCTTGCGGAAAATATGCGGGAATATCATTTCTTCTCGATCTTATTTTCGGTATTTTCGGGAATCATCGGACTGATCATCTCGTATTTTACGAATGTTGCAACCGGACCGATGATCGTGATCGTGGCATCGGTCATCTACTTTGCAACCTACTTCTATGGCAAACGTTCTGCATAGGTAATACATGGCATAGGAAACGTCAATCGAAACATTTCGCATATAAGAAAATGGTCAGTGTAACATACTGCCACGGACAATCGAATCCTTGCCGAAGCGGTTACGGATAGAATCGACAGCAGCGTCTAAACGCTGCTGTTTTTCGTCCGGGACAAGATCAAAAATAGACATCTGCTGGGGTGCATCTTCGGAGACAAGCTTCGCAGTGCGGATGCCAAGCAGCCGGATCGGATGCTTGTTCCAGAGCTCGAAAAACAACTGACAGGAGGCAGTATAGATCTCATTTGTCGTATTTGTAGGAGTAAAGAAGGCACTCTGGTGGGAACAGGAGGTAAAGTCACTGTACTTGATCTCGACCGTAACGGTCTGGGCAAGCTGGTGTGCCTTACGCAGTCTGACAGAAACCTTTTCCGAGAGGGAGAGCAGAACCCTTTTGATCTCCTCTGCCTGTGAAATATCGCAGCTTAAGGTCACGGAATTACCAACACCCTTGGCTTCCCGCGCCTGTGGATGCAGGGTATCACTTCCGATGCCGTTTGCATATTCCCACATGGTAATGCCATGGCTTTTGAATTCCTGCTGCAGATAGTCCTTATCGGTATGTGCCAGTTCCCCGATCGTGCGGATGCCAAGGCTCTTTAAGCGGCTGGCACTGGAACGTCCGACCATGTAGAGGTCATCCACCGGAAGCGGCCACATTTTTACAGGGATCTCATCATAGAACAGCGTGTGGATACGATCCGGCTTGGTAAAATCACTCGCCATCTTCGCGAGTACCTTATTCGGGGCGATCCCGATATTAACGGTAAAGCCAAAGCGGGACTTGATCTCTTCCTTGATCTGCCTTGCAGCAGCAAGCGGTGATTCGTACAGTGATGCAATCGGAGTGAAGTCTAAGAAGCATTCATCGATCGAAAGCTGTTCAATGTCCGGGGTATAAGTATGTAAGAGATCCATAAGCTTTTTGCTGTAGCGTTTGTAGAGGGCATGATCCGGTGGAATGATAACGAGATTCGGACACTTGCGGCGTGCCTGTGCAACCGGTTCTGCCGTATGGATATCATATGCCTTCGCCGGCACAGACTTGGCTAATACGATCCCATGACGGCTTTTCGTATCGCCGCCGATGATCGCAGGGATCGTGCGGATATCCAGTGTTTCTCCGTTTTTTAATTTTTCTACTGCGCTCCAGCTTAAATAAGCGGAGTTCACATCAATATGAAAAATAATGCGTTCCATGATCGTTCCTCAAAACAGAATGTATGTTTGCTATTGAACTGATTTTACCACAGATTACAGGAAATGGGAATGATTTTCCATGAAATTGCTCTAGTCAGAAAAGAATGCATGTGTTAGAATAATTGCAATAAGAAATGCGGCTGATAACAAGAGAAACAGGTGATAGAAGTGAAGTTTAAGAGAATCAATGTGGATACCGTAAGGTGTCTGATCACAGAGGAAGAGTTGCATGAGAACGGACTTGACGTCGATGATTTTCTTGCAAATGATGGAAAAACAGAAGAATTCTTACGCCGGATCATTACAATGGCAGAAACAGAGGTCGGCTATAAGGTGCATGGTGGGAATATCTCCATTCAGGTATCGGTATTGCCGGATCATGTGCTTGCCCTTACGTTTTCAGAGAAGACGAATGCAGGGATCATGAATGTATTAGAGAATCTGAAGTCTGTGATGGAGAATCTATCGAAGAATGTAGCAGAAGTATCACAGGCACAGCAGGAGGCGGAGGAGTCGAAGATCCCGATACAGGGTACCGGTGAAAAGCAGGCGCATGCGGTATCGGATGGGATTATACCCGGCTCTTGTGAATATCAGATCCAGTTTGATAGCATGGAATACTTTGACGCATACAGCCGCAGCGTTTTGTTAGAGATGCCGGTTGAGAACCGGTTATATAAGCTGCAACAGGATCATATGTATTTTCTGTTAATGAAAAAGGGAGATATGAATGACAGGCAGTTATGCAGATTGCTCAGTACGGCATTAGACTTTGCAACGGGGATCTATTCCCATGATGCGGTCCGTGCCTTCATAGAAGAGCATGGAGAATCCATTATAGAGAAGAATGCGATACAGGTCATGCAGCAGTTATAAAAACAGCAGGAAATTTATGGAGGATGTGCCTCAAAATTTCCTGCTGTTTCTTGATGTAAGTGATAACATGGACTATAACATATATTATCATATTGTAGAATAATTTATGTATTTGCGACTTATGAAGAATCTTAGATTTTCTTGATGTTCTGTCAGTAATGTAGCAATGCAGCAACATGGATGTTGATGCAAACAAAAGCCGGGGCATGGACGCCACGTCTTTTGTGGTTGCGGGAAGAAAAAATGTTTTGGCAGAACTTTAGAAAATGTTAGATTCGTAATATGGAGCAAA
>CACZPJ010000064.1 GCA_902782995.1 uncultured Lachnospiraceae bacterium
CCATATACGAATATGCGGTATAAGGCAAAAAACAAGGGAGATGAGGATAAGATCTCACAGGCATTGCAGAAGATGATGGCAGAGGATCTGACATTAAAGGCAGTCAATGACAGTGAAAACAGCCAGACACTGTTATGCGGGATCAGTGATATGCATCTAGAGGTAGTGGCAGCGAAGCTGTTTAACCGCTATAAGATCGAGATCGAGCTTTCGAGACCGAAGGTTGCTTTCCGTGAAACGATCCGTAAGAAATCGGATGTGGAGTACAAATACAAAAAGCAGTCCGGCGGTCATGGACAGTACGGACATGTGAAGATGACCTTTGAACCTTCCGGTAATCTGGAAGAAGCATATGAATTTTCCGAGACAGTGGTCGGAGGAGCTGTTCCAAAGAACTTTTTCCCGGCAGTGGAAAAGGGAATTCAGGAATCGGTAAAGAGCGGACCGCTTGCAGCATATCCGGTGGTTGGTGTGAAGGCAGTCTTATACGATGGCTCGTATCATCCGGTTGATTCCTCCGAGATGGCATTTAAGGTAGCTGCCTCGGGAGCCTTTAAGAAGGGAGTCTTAGAAGCATCACCGGTCTTATTAGAGCCGATCGCACAGCTTACGGTCTGTGTGGAGGATGCTTATACCGGAGATATCATGGGAGATCTGAACAAGCGTCGCGCAAGAGTGCTTGGCATGAAACCGACAGGGGATGGCAAGACCGAGATTACGGCAGATATTCCATATATGGAATTGTTTGGATATAACAATGTTTTAAGATCAATGACAGGGGGAGGAGGAGAATTCCGTTACGAATTCTCACGTTATGAGCAGGCACCTGGCGATGTCGCAGATGCGGAGATCGCAAGACGTGCATCGAAGCTGAAACAGGATGAGATATAAGTAGATAGCGGCAAAGGAGATGGTTTTATGAGGAAGAGAAGAGCATTGTATGCGGTAGTGCTGATACTGGCATTACTGTTTGATGATCCGCAGTTTGCCAAGGCAGAGACTGTGTCGGATGCATTCTCTTCCTTTGACATGTCTTCCTTCTGGGACTATGGCTTAGAGCTCGCGGATGAGAAGAAGGAGAGCTACGATATTACCTATTATCTGAATGGTGGAACAGAGAATCTCTTAAGCGTACATTCTTACAGCGAAGAAGATCTGCCATTGGTGCTTCCGATCCCGGAAAAGACCGGATATAATTTTGCCGGTTGGTATACAGAGAGTGGTTTCCGTAATAAGATCTCCGTGATCGAGAACAGCGACTACGGTGACATTGCGCTGTATGCAAAGTGGACAAGGAAGATCAATTCCGGTTACAATGTCCAGATGTATTCCTATAAGACCGGTTCGATGGTGAGCGGAACGGATAAGGAACTGAAAAACTGTGAATACGATTTCGTAGATAATATTGAGATTCCGGGCATGCCGTCGACGAGAGAGAAGGATTACATGGATAATCTGATCGCAACGTATGGACAGTGTCCGCAGGGCATCTGTATTACCGATGAATATTATCTGGTTACCGCGTACTGTACGGACGATGATGAAAGCCTTGGCTCGTTATATGTATTTGATAAGGACAGTGGTGAATATCTGGTAACGCTTGGCATGAAAAAGAGAAGCCATCTGGGCGGACTGACCTTTGATGGAAGAAATCTCTGGATCTGCCACTCGGATACGAGATCCCTAGAGCGCATTTCCTACGCATATCTGAAAAAGGTAGCAGCAATGAAGCCGAAGGCATTTGTCGATGCGACAGGATTATTTGAAGAATACCGTGTGTCAAATATTCCATCCTGTGTAACTGCATACGATGGCAAGCTCTGGGTTGCGACACATAATATCTACTTTAAGTCGGTAATGATTGCTTATCAGTACCGCGATGGCAAGCTAAAAGAGATGGAACGTTACCGCATCCCGGAGAAGGTACAGGGAATTGCCTTTGATGTGACCGGCAATGTTTACTTAAGCACTTCTTATGGACGGGATAAATCTTCCTATCTTAAGGTTTATGACGATGTGGATGCAATGGATCGCGCACCGTCAAAGCCGATGTGCAAGGTGGAGATGCCGCCATGTTCCGAGGAACTTTGTATTGCAGATGGAAAGGTATATGTGCTTTTTGAATCGGCAAGCAGAAAGTATTTTGAGGGAACAGACGGAAAAGGCAGCAGTATTGCACCGATCGATAAGATCCTGACGGTTGGGATCTCATCCATCGTAAACAATC